>NZ_JBHUWH010000680.1:0-3028 GCF_042670125.1 Kitasatospora sp. NPDC057198
GTGTTGCCTGACGCCTGGCTGCCGGCGTCCTGCGGCCAGGTGCGCATGCCGAGCATCGGGGCGGCCAGCGCGAACAGCACGGCCAGCGACAGGACGGCGGCGGTGACCGGGCGGCGGCCGATCAGCCGGGCCCAGCGCTCGGTGCGGGTCGCGGCGGCGGGGGTCCGCTCGTCCGGGGCGGGCCCGGCGGCGGCGGGCGCGGCGGGCCGGCGCTCGGCGCGGCGCAGCAGGCGCGGGCCGGAGAGCGCGGCCAGCGCGGGCACCAGCGTCAGGGCGGCCAGCATCACGGCGCCGACGGTGGCGAAGGTCGCGTAGCCGAACGAGGCGTAGGTGGACAGGCCCGCCAGCTTCAGGCCGAGCAGCGAGACCAGCACCGTCGCCCCGGCCACCACCACCGAGGAGCCCGCGGTGGCGTTCGCCTCGGTGGCGGCCGCGCGGGCGTCCAGGCCCCGGCGCAGCCCCTCCGTGTGCCGGGAGACCAGCAGCAGCGCGTAGTCGATGCCGACGCCCAGGCCGACCATCGAGGCCACGGTGGGCGCGATGTCGCTGATGTCGGTGACGGCCGACATCAGGGTGATCAGCCCCGTACCGGCGCCGAGCCCGGCCAGCGCGACCAGCAGCGGCAGGCCGGCGGCGGCGATCGAGCCGAGCGCGACCACCAGGATCACCAGCGCGGCGCCCATGCCGATCGCCTCGGCCGTCCCGTTCGGGGCGCTGAAGTGCTCCGGCAGCTCCCCGCCGAACTCGACCTGGTACCCGGCGCGGGTGGCGGCCCCGGCGGCGGCCCGCAGCGCGTCCAGGCCCTCGGAGCCCTTGAACGCGGTGACCTTGACGTCGTAGCCGACCGTCAGCAGCGCGGTGTCCCCGGCCCGGGACGGCACCGGCTCGCTCACCGACAGCGCGTGCGGCACCCGCGCCAGGCTCCCGCGCAGCGCGGACAGCACGTCGGCGGGCAGCGGCCTGCCGTCGCGGTCGTGGACGACCACCCGGGCGCTGGTGCCGGAGGTCTCCGGGAAGCGCGCGTTCAGCAGGTCCATCCCGGCGGTGGACGGGGTGCCGGGTATCCGGTAGTTGTCGCGCGGCTCGCCGCCGGACACCTGTGCCAGGGCGAGGATCGCGCCGATCAGCAGCACCCAGGCGGCGACGGTGCGCCAGGGCCGGGCAGCCGCGGCCCCGCCGAGGCGGCCGAGGAGTGTGGACATCGCAGAAAGCCTTCCGTACAGCGGTCGATCCGGTCGATCGGTGTCGGACCCCAGTGTGGGAAAACGCTCTTGGAGCCCACTTGGCGGACCGTTCCAAGCCCCGGCGGGGGCGGGGGCCGGACTCGGAACGGGCGGACTGTTCCGGACAGCGGTAAGAATCCCGGGGGTGCCGGACAGGAACGGGGCAGGAACGACGAGAGGGGGGCACGGTGGGTGCGGCTGAGGATTTCAGCGCCCTGTACCGGGAGCACCACGGCGCGGTGCTGCGCTACCTGCACCGCAGGGTCGGCGCGGACAGCGCCGGCGACCTGGCGGCCGAGGTGTTCACGGTGGTGTGGCGGCGCTGGGCGGAGGTGCCCGGCGAGGCGCTGCCCTGGTTGTACGGGGTGGCGCGCAACGTGGTGGCCAACCACGTGCGGGGACGGGAACGGGCCGGGCGGCTGGCCGCCGGGCTGGCGGCGGACGCGGCCGGCCCCGGCCGGGACGTCGCGGAGCAGGTCGCGGCCCGCGACGGCGTGCACGCCGCGTGGTCGCGGCTGGCCGAGCGGGACCGCGAGGTGCTGGCGCTGACCGGCTGGGAGGGCCTGGACACCCGTCAGGCCGCCCGGGCGCTCGGCTGCAGCCCGGCGGCGTTCTCGGTGCGGCTGTACCGGGCCCGGCGGCGGCTGCGGGCCGTACTGGACGAACAGGCGGCGGCGGAGACGGTGGCCGGGGCGGCGGAGACGGTGGTTTCGACGGCAGTGACGAGCATCCTGGAGGTGGGCCGTGCGCGCGGCTGACGGTGTGAAGGACCTGAAGGACCTGATGGCGGCGGCGGACCCGGCGGCGGGCGTCACCGGCGACCCCGATCGGCGGCAGGCCGACCTGGAGCGGATCCTGGCCGGGCCCGGACCGCGCCCCCGGCCGCGACGGGGGATCGCCCCGCGCCTGTGGGTGCCGCTCGGGGCCGTCGCGGCGGTCTGCGCGGCGGCGCTGGCCCTGACCCTGCTGCCCTCTGGCACCGGGCACGCCTACGCGGCGACTCCCCCGCCGCTGGACTACCGGCGCCCGACCGCGGCCGTCCCCGCGGCGCAGACGCTGGCGGAGATCGCCCGGCGCACCGCGGCCCTGTCCGAACCGGACGGCGGCCCGGACTCCGTCCTGGAGTGGCGGGACTGGAGCCTGTTCACCCGCATCGACGGGAACACCGTCACCTCGCGGGTGACGGCCGAGCAGCACCGGGTCCTGCTGCACCCGGACGGCACCGGCACCCAGACCCGCCGGTTCGACGGGCGGCCGGAGCACACCGAGCCGTACGAGTCCGGCCTGTACCGGCAGCCCGTCCCCGCCGACCCGGAGGCGCTGCGCGCGATGCTGCGCGCGTCGACCCCCGCCGTGGACAGCGCCTCCGGGCTGGCCCAGGCCCTGCGCGGGCTGCTGCGCGTCCAGGTGCTGGACCCCGCGCAGCGGGCCGCCGTGCTGCGGCTGGTCGCCGCGCTGCCGGGCCTGTCCTACGACGGCTCGGTCACCGACCGGGCGGGGCGGCCGGGCGAGGCGTTCTCCGCCGAGTCGGACGGCAGCGGGCTGCCCACCCGGTACACCTTCGTGGTGGACCGGGACAGCGGGCGGATCCTCGGCGACGAGGCGATGCTCACCACCAGGGCGGGGGCGCTCAACGTGCCGGTGCCGTCGGTGATCTCCTACACCGCCTACCTGTCCGCGCGGCGGCAGTAGGCGGGCGGTTCCACAGCCGGCGGCCGGGCCCGCGGGTGTAACGGGGCACGGGGCCGATCCGGGGGCCGGGCCGCGGCCGAACCCGGCGGGGACCGCCACGGCCGCCCCCCCCG
>NZ_JBHUWH010000681.1:0-3026 GCF_042670125.1 Kitasatospora sp. NPDC057198
GGCGCACCCCGCCCCGGGAGACCGCCCTGCTCGCCGAACGGGCGCTGACCGCCGCCCGGGACGCCGCGCACTACGGCGACCTGGCCCGCGGCCGCGCGGCCACCCGCCTCGTGCTGGAGCACGACACCAGCCCCGCCCGGCGCGTCGAGGCCCTCATCGCCCTGATCGACGCCAGCGGGCAGCACCTCCACGCTGCGGACCGCCTGTTCGCCGAGGCCCTCCACGCGGCGGGCGACCACCCCGGCCCGGCCGCCCAGGTCCTCATCCGCCGGTCCGTCTGGGCCAACGTCAACGACGGCGACCCGCACCGGGCGTGCGCCCACGCGGAACGGGCCGCCGCCCTCGCCGCGAGCGCCGGCGACAGCGCCGCCGCCGCCATGGCCCTCGGTCTGCAGGCCCGCTTCCAGCGCATCCTGGGCCACCCCGCCGCCGCGGCCACGCTCGCCCGCGCCCTGGCCCTGCCCCGCGACCCGCACACCCCCGCCAACGGCACGCCCCAGCACCTCGCCGCCCGCCACGCCCTGTTCGACGACCGCCCCGACGACGCCCGCGCCCTGCTGCTGCCGCTGCTCGTCGAGGCCGAACGCGCGGCCGACGCCGAGGCCACCGTCGACGTCCTGCGCAGCCTGGCCGAGACCGAGCTGCGGGCCGGACGCTGCACCCGGGCCCTCGAGCACGCCCGCCGCGCCCAGGCCCTCACCGACCGCACCGCCCTGTCGCCCGCGCCCGCCTGCTACACCTCCGCGCTGGTCGAGGGCGCCGCCCGCAGCACGGACGCCGCCCTCGCGCACGCCCGCCGCGGCATCGACACCGCCCGCCACGAGGACAACAAGGTCTTCCTCTCCCGCAACCTCCACGTCCTCGGACACCTGCTGCTGGCCGCCGGCCGCCCGAAGGAGGCGCTGGGGCCGCTGCGGCGGGTCCGCGAACTGGAGGCGCTGCAGCAGGTCCGCGACCCCTCGGTCCTGCGCTGGCACGCCGACCTCGCCGAAGCCCTCGTCGCCGTCGGCCGCCTCGACGAGGCCGACGACCTGCTCGCCGGCACCCGCCGCACCGCGGCCGACCTCGGACGGGACTCCGTCCTCCCCGGGCTCGACCGCGTCCGGGCCCTGCTGGAGGCCGCCCGGGGCGACCACGACGGCGCCGCCCGGCGCCTCACCGACACGGCCGGCCGCCTGCACCACCTCCCCCTCGAACGCGGCCGGACCCTGCTGGCGCTCAGCCACACCGAACGCCGCGGGCGCCGCCGGGCCGGCGCCCGGGCCGCGGCCCGCGAGGCCGCCGACCTCTTCGCCGCCCACCAGGCCCGCACCTGGGCGGACGCCGCCGCCCGCGCCCTGGACCGCCTGGAGCCCGGCCCGGCCGGGGACGACGGTGCCCGGCCCCGGCTCACCGGCGCCGAGGAACGCTGCGCCCGGCTCGCCGCCGGCGGCGCGAGCAACCGCGACATCGCCGCCGCCCTCACCGTCAGCGTCAAGACCGTCGAGGCGACCCTCACCCGCGTCTACCGCAAGCTCGACGTGCACTCACGCGTCCAGCTCGCACACGCCGTCGCCCCCGCCCTCGAATGACCGGGCCTCGAACGGCCGAGCGGTGGGCAACCGGGCCTCGGGCGACCGGGCCTCGAACGGCCGAGCGGCGGGCAACCGGGCGGTGGGCGACCGGACTGGGGTGATCGGCAACGGACGCCGTCCGGCGACCAGTTGGGGGGTCCGGTCTTCCACTTCTGCCAATTCTGGATACAGTGTGTCCCGAATAATTCAGGACCCCCGATGTCCTGGATCCCTCCTGCCCGAAGGGACCCCTCCGATGACCGAAGCGCTCAAGGCCCCGCCCGCACCGGCCCCCGCCGCTCCCCCCGCCGAAGCCGGCCTCGGCCTCGCCGCCGTCCTCGCCCTGGGCACCTTCGCGGTCGGCACCGACGCCTTCGTCACCGCCGGCTTCCTGCCCGCGATGGCCGCCTCGCTGCACGTGTCGACCTCGGCCGCCGGACAGTCGGTCAGCCTGTTCGCCGCCGGATACGCGATCGCCTCGCCGCTGCTCGCGGTCGCCACCGCCCGGCTGCCCCGGCGCACCCTGCTGGTCGGCGCCCTGGTGCTGCTGGCCGTCGCGAACGCGCTCACCGCGCTCGCCCCCAACTACCCGGCGCTGATGGGCGGGCGGCTGCTCGCGGCGCTCGGCGCGGCCGCGTTCACCCCGACCGCGGGGGCGACCGCGGCGGCCCTGGTGCGGCCCGAACGGCGCGGCCGGGCGCTGGCGGTGGTGATCGGCGGACTGACCGCGGCCACCGCGCTCGGCGTCCCGCTGGGCCGGGTCGCCGCCGTCGGCCTGGGCTGGCGGGCCGCCCTCGGGGCGGTCGCCGCGCTGACCGCGCTGTGCGCGCTCGCGGTGCGGCTGACCCTGCCCGCGCTGCCCGGCACCGAACCCGTCCCGCTGCGCACCCGGCTGGCCGCGCTGCGCCGCCCCGGCGTGCTCACCGTGCTGCCGCTGACGGTGCTCGGGATGACCGCCTGCTATGTCCCGTACTCCTACAGCGTGCCGGTGCTGGACGCCGTCGGGGTCTCCGGGCGCACCGCGGTGGTCGCGGCGCTGGTGCTGTACGGGGTCGGCGCGGTGGCGGGGAACCTGCTGGCCGGGCGGCTGGCCGACCGGCGCGGGCCGGTGCGGGTGCTGACCGCCGGGTACGCGGCGATGGTGCTGTCGTTCGCGGTGCTGGCGGCCCTGGCGGCCGGGCACGTCCGGGCGGGGATCGCGGCGGCCGGGGTGCTGGTGTTCCTGTGGGGCGCGAGCAGCTGGTGCCAGACGCCGCCGCAGCAGCTGCGCCTGCTGTCGGCCGCCCCCGAGCAGGGCGCGCTGCTGGTGTCGCTGAACGCGTCCGGCATCTACCTGGGCATCGGCGCGGGCAGCGTGCTGGGCGGGCTGGTGCTGCCGCTGGGCGCGGCGGCGGTGTACGCGCTGGCGGCGGTGCTGGCGCTGGCCGCCGGGGTGCTGCTGCGGACCACCGCGCACCGCGCGGGCGCCGGCGG
>NZ_JBHUWH010000682.1:0-3024 GCF_042670125.1 Kitasatospora sp. NPDC057198
CGGCCCCCCGGCACACCCTCCCCCCCACCCCTCCCGCCAGCCCCCCAGCCCCCTCCAACCGGACCTCCAGCCGACCCTCCCGCACTCCCCCGGCACCCTGCGGCAGTCCCGCAGCGGGCCCCTTGGCCCGCCCCCCCGGGGGGGGCGGGGTCAGCCCTGCCGACCCAGCCGCGCCCCCGACCGACCCATCACCCGAGCCCCGGCCGGCTACCAGCCCTCCTCCGGCGGCCCCGCAGCAAAGTTCGGGCCCACGCAGCACACCCCCCGGGGGCAGGGCCAGCCCTGCCGACCCATCACCCGAGCCCCGGCCGGCTACCAGCCCTCCGGCCGACCCTCCCGCACTCCCCCGGCACCCTGCAGCGGTCCCGCAGCAGGACCCGGACCCGCACACATACACCCCCCCGGGGGGCGGGGTCAGCCCTACCGGCTCAGCTGCGCCGGCAGGGCCGGCCCCGCCCCGGCAGGGGCCTGACGCAGCGCCAACTCGGGGGCGGAGGCCAGGATCGAACGCTGCAGGCGCCGCAGCGCGGCGGACGGCTCCATACCCAGCTCCCGCTCCAGCGCACCGCGCAGCCGCCGGTAGACCTCCAGGGCCTCGCCCCGGCGGCCGGAGCGGTGCAGGGCGAGCATGAACTGGCCGTGCAGGGTCTCGTGGGTACGGTGCCGCAGGACGAGGACCGTGAGCTCGGCCAGCAGCTCACGGTGCCGGCCCAGCCTGAGATCGGCCTCGATCCGCCGGTCGAGCGCACACAACCGGATCTCCTCCAGCCGCCGGCGGTGCATCTCCAACTGGGGACCGGTCTGCACATCGCCGAGAGCGGCACCGGTCCACAGGGCGAGCGCACCGCGCAACTCCCGGGCGGCCCCCGGATGGTCCCCCGCCTCCATCGCCCGGTACCCCCGGGCCGTACGGTGCTCGAACTCGCGCACATCACTGCGCCCGCCCGCCGTATTGAGCAGGTAACCGCCCGGCGCGGTCGTCAGCACATCCTTGGCGGTACGGGGATCCCCCTGCGGCAGCGCCGCCTCGATCAGCTCCCGCAACTGCAGGACATAGGTCTGCAGCGTGGTACGGGCACTACGGGGCGGCGTCCTGCCCCACAACTCCTCGGACAAGGACGCCACCGGCACCACCCGATTGGCCTGCAGCGCCAGCAGCGCCAGAACCTGACGGGCCTTGGGCGCGGTGGGCACAACCGGCGTCCCGTGCTCCCGGACGTCCAATGCCCCCAGAACAGCGATGTCCACGTCGTCTCCTGTACGTACGTCAGTGGCAGCACGTCAGGTTCCGTGCGCTTCGTTCGCACCCTCCCCCCTGACAGGACATCAGTAGAAAACGGGACGAGCGGTTTGTCAATGAGGAAGGACCCGTTCCACTTGCCCTCCCCGGAACAGACCGGACACTGACAGGGCACAGACAGGGAGCGGACAGGGAAAACACCAGGCCAGCAGCCCTCCGACGCCCCCGAACACCCCGCCGGACACCCCACCACCCCGGACCCGACCCGGACCCGGCCAGCCCCGGCCGCCCCCTCGCGGGCCGCGAACCACCGCGGCCAAAACCGCCCCTCCCGGACCCGCCGCCGGTTTCCCACCCCCTACAGGGGACAGGAAGGGGCCCGGGAAGGGGGCTGGCGGACGGGAGCCCTGTCTGTCGGCGCATCTCACGCCTTAGGATACGAACTGAGCGGTTTTTTTTAATCGACACCGACCTGCCCACCACAGGTCGAGGAGGCACAGTGGCAACACAAGACAGGGCCGCCCGCACCCGCAGGACCATCCTGCGGGCCGCGGCACAGGTCTTCGAGGAACGCGGCTACCAGGCATCGACGATCTCCGAGATCCTCGCCACCGCCGGAGTGACCAAAGGAGCGCTCTACTTCCACTTCCAGTCGAAGGAGGAACTGGCCCGCGGCGTACTCGCCGAACAGGACATGCGCCTCACCATCCCCCAACGCCCCTGCCGCACACAGGAACTCGCAGACATGTGCCTCACCCACGCCCACCTCCTGCAGACCGACCCCATGGTCCGCGCCGGCGTACGCCTCTCACTCGACCAACAAGCCACCGGAATCAACCGCGCCACCGCATTCCACCACTGGCAGCAAGCCTGCACCCACACCCTCCAACAAGCACAGGCCCAAGGCGAACTCCTCCCCCACATCAACCCCGCAGAAACCGCCACAGTCCTGGTCGGAGCATTCGCCGGCGTCCAACAAATGTCCCAGGCCACCACCGACTACCACGACCTCACCCACCAGATCACCGCCCTCCTCAAACACCTCCTCCCCAACATCGTCCACCCCTCCATCCTCACCGCCCTCGACCTCACCCCCCACCGCGGTGCCCACGTCTACACCGAACTCACCACACCACCAACAACAACCACAGCAGCAACAACAACAACAGTGACAGCAACAAGCGAGAACACGGACAAACCGACAACCGGGACCACGGGCGGAACCACAGGCGAGCCCGAGAACAACCCGCCCGCCACCACACGGTAACCCCCCGGCACACAACAGCCAGGAGCAGGACGGCCGGAACGCGGGCGAGCCTGGGAACAGCCCGCCCGCCACCACAGGGCGACCCCCAACACACAACGGCCAGGAGCAGCGGGGCGGCCCGTACGGACGGACGGCTGGCTTCGTTCACGTGAAGTGGCTCTGGTCCAACTTCTGTGGAGTGCCTACTTCCTGTAACGGTTGATCTCTCCGGAGCGTCACCCGAGATCGTCTGGAAACGGCCAGTGACGGCGACGTTGGGGCTGATGGTTTTGGGCTGTGCGCGAGGTACTGCTCCGGCTGGAAGAGCTGCTCTTCCTGTCGGCTCCGGAGATCAGGGTTGTGTCGGTGCAGGACGACGGCGATGTGATCCGGGTCGGTGTCAGATCCCGGACGGCCGAGGCTCGATGCCCGGGCTGCGGGAACTGGTCGCGGCGGGTCCACGGCTCCTACCTGCGGTTTCCCGCCGATCTTCCCGTGGCAGGGCGGCAGGTGGTGCTGCGGCTGCGGGTCCGGCGGT
>NZ_JBHUWH010000683.1:0-3000 GCF_042670125.1 Kitasatospora sp. NPDC057198
GGGTCGGCAAGGTCCGCGCCGGTTCCCCCGGGCCGCCCCGGCCGGTGCCGGACACCAGGACTTGACCGGCCGGCGGCGGAACCCTCCCCGGCCCGACGCGCTGTCAGGAGGCGGCGGACCCGGACCCGACCGGCGCGAAGGGGCGCTCGGCGAGCAGGTGCAGGGCGGCCTGGGAGGGGGAGCCTTCCTCGGCGGTGTACGTCACCAGGGTCTGGTCCGGGTCGCCGGGCAGGGTCAGGCTCTCGTAGGCGACGGTGAACTCGCCCACCGCCGGATGGCGCAGGTGGTAGCTGCCGTGGGTCTTCTCCCGGATCTCCTGCTGCTCCCACAACCGCCGGAACTCGGCGCTGGCGTCCGAGAGTTCACCGATCAGCGTCGGGTACGCCGGATCGTCGGGGTGCCGGCCGCGGTCCAGGCGCAGGTAGCCGACGATGTCGCGGGCCTTGGCCTCCCAGTCCACGAAGCGGCTGCGCAGCTCCTCGTGGCAGAACACCAGCCACGCCTTGTTCAGCCGCTCGGGGGGCAGCGCGGCGAAGTCGACCATCATGGCGGCCATCGGCGTGTTCCAGGCCAGCACGTCGGTGCGCCGCCCGACCACGTACGCCGGGGTGTGCGGCATCGAGTCCAGCAGCCGGCGCAGCCCCGGGCGCACCTGCTGGGCGGGCGCCGGCCGGGGCGCACCGACCGGACGCACCAGCCGGTGCAGGTGGCCGGCCTCCACCGCGTCCAGCCGCAGCGCCGAGGCCACCGCGTCCACCACGGCGTCGGACACGTTCTCCGCCCGGCCCTGCTCGAAGCGGGTGTAGTAGTCGACGCTCACCCCCGCGAGCTGCGCCAGCTCCTCCCGGCGCAGACCCGGCACCCGGCGGCGCTCGCCGAAGGACCGCAGCCCCGCCTCCTCCGGCCGGATCCGGGCACGCCGGGAACGCAGGAAGGCACCGAGGTCGGCTCGTCGGTTCATGGCCGTGATCCTAGTGAACCCGAACCCCGGCGGTCGGCGACGGTCGGTGGCGGCCGGTGGGGGTCGGCGGCGGTCGGTGGCGGCCGGTGGCCCTCCGGGCTCGGCGGAAGAAAGTCGTCGGTGTGGAAGCGCGGCGGCGGGGCAGGCGGTGGGTGCGGCGGACGAGGGCCCGGCCGCCCCCCCCGAGGCCGGGCCCCCCGTCGTGCGACGCCCGCCGGATCCAGTGCGCGGCCGTCCCATCCGGATCCGGTCCGGCTCCGAAGCGGTCGGCGGATCGTCCGCCCGACCGGGGCGGGCGGACGCGAGCCGGACGAGGAGCACGGGGTGGAGTTGGTCGGCGGTGGCGGCGGGCGGACGTGGGGGCCCTGGGCCGAACTGATGGCCGATCACCGCCCGGTGCTGGTCGCTCCGGCGGCCCCGGAACGACCCGCCCCGGCCGGCGACGGGTGGAGCGGCGCCGGGGAGCCGCCCGAACTGCGCCGGGACTGGTCCGCGGCCTTCGACGGCGCCCGACTGGTCGTCACCCGCCCCGACGGGGCGCCCTGGTACGACGGGCCCCTCGCGGCCGCCCGCGAATGGTGCCGCGCCCTGCGCGCCCACGGCACCCTGGTCATCGTCACCGGCCCCTTCACCACCCCGGCCGGCCTGCGCCCCGCCGCGGCCGACGGCCGGCTCGCCGTCCTCGCCGTACCCGCCCGCCTGGTCGACGCCCACCGTCCCCCGCCCCGGCCGGACGCCCCCGGCGACGAAGGGGGTTCCGGCAGACCCAGGTTCGGCGGTACCGGGGACGAGCAGGGCCCTGGGTGCGAGCGCGCCCGGCCGTGAGGATGGGTCGTGCGCCGCCGGGCCGGACGGACGGCGGCGCCCCGCCCCCCCCGCCCCCGGCCGACCCGCCCGCCCGCCGCCCCCACCGCCCGGGGCCCCGGCCCACGAGTGGGTGGAAGCAGATGACCACCAACGCCCTGCCCGACGCCCGGCCCGACGCCTGGCCCACCGCGCGGCTCGGCGGCACGGACCTGGAGATCACCCGGCTCGGCTTCGGCGCCTGGGCGATCGGCGGGAGCGGCTGGAGCTTCTCCTGGGGCCCGCAGGACGACGCCGACTCGATCGCCACCATCCACCGGGCCGTGGCCGCCGGGGTGAACTGGATCGACACCGCCCCCGCCTACGGCCTCGGCCACTCCGAGGAGGTCGTCGGCAGGGCCCTCGCCGCCCTCCCGGAAGCCGAACGCCCGTACGTCTTCACCAAGGCCGGCCTGGTCTGGGACGAGCCCGACCCGTTCGCCGCCCCGCGCAAGCTGCTCAAGCCCGCCAGCATCCGCGCCGAACTGGAGGGCTCGCTGCGCCGCCTGGGCGTCGAGCGGATCGACCTCTACCAGGCGCACTGGCCCGGCGACGGCGCGCTGCTCACCTTCGCCCCCGACCAGGACCCGGTCACCAGCGCCCGCCACGCCACCGCCCTGGAGGAGTACTGGGCGACGCTGGCCGCGCTCAAGGCCGAGGGCAAGGTCCGGGCGATCGCCCTCTCCAACCACGACACCGGGCAGCTGACCGCCGCCGAGCAGGTCGCGCACGTCGACGCCATCCAGCCGCAGTTCAGCCTGCTCTCCCGGCACGCCGCGCCCGAACTGGCCTGGGCGCACGCCCACGGCACCGGTTCGATCGTCTACCAGCCGCTCCACTCCGGGCTGCTGACCGGCACGTTCACCGCCGAGCGGGTCGCGGCCCTGCCCGGGGACGACTGGCGCAAGGGCGCCTCGGACTTCACCACCGGCCTGCCCGCCAACCTCGCCCTGGTCGACGCGCTGCGTCCGGTCGCCGAGGCGCACGGCAGCACCGTCGCCGCCGTCGCGCTCGCCTGGACGCTGCACTGGCCCGGCGTCACCGGTGCGATCGTCGGCGCCCGCCGCCCCGAGCAGATCGACGGCTGGATCGACGCCGCCGCGCTCCGGCTGACCGCCGACGACCTGGACGCGATCGCCGCCGCGCTCACCGCGACCGGCGCGGGCGGCGGCCCGGTCCGGCCGTGAGCCCGGGGG
>NZ_JBHUWH010000684.1:0-2991 GCF_042670125.1 Kitasatospora sp. NPDC057198
GCTCCGCACAGCGGATGCGGCCGGCCGGCCCCGGCTCAGCGCACCGCGTCGAACGGCACCCCGGTCAGTTCCCCGCTCAGCTCCCGCAGCCGGGCCCGCGCGTCGCTCCGGTACGCCTGGCCGGCGGCCCGGGTCTCGTCCGAGCGGTCGAAGTACCGCCCGGTCACCCCGTCCAGCGCCGGATCGGCGACCAGCCGCAGGGTGTTCCCCACGCCCTCGGCGACGGTGCTCCGCGGGGTGAAGAGGCCGACCACCATCTTGGTCGGCATGTACGACGCCGGGTGCAGCGCATTGACCGTCACCCCGGTGCCGGCCAGCGCCTCGGCCAGGTCGAAGGTCAGCATGATCTGGGCGAGTTTGGCCTGGCAGTACGCCTGGCCGCCGTCCCAGCGGCGGCGCAGCATCACGTCGTCGAAGTCGATCGGCGCCTGGCCGGCCGAGCTGACGTTGACGATCCGGGCCGGCGCGGAGCGGGCCAGCAGCGGGGCGAGGCGCACCGCCAGCACGTACCCGGCCAGGTAGTCGACCTGGAAGGTCAGTTCGTGGCCGTCCCGGCTCTCCCGGCGGGTGTGCTCGACGCCGATGCCGGCGTTGTTGACCAGCACGTCGAGCCGTTCCAGGCCGGCCACCCGCTCGGCCAGCGCGTGGACGTCGGAGAGCCGGGCGAAGTCCGCCAGCAGGTAGCTGACCCGGTCGTTGCCGGTCTCGGCGCGCAGCTCGGCGAGCAGCGCCTCGCCCCGCTCCCGGCTGCGGCCGTGCAGCACCAGGGTGGCGCCCCGGGCGGCGAGTTCGCGGGCCAGCGCGCGGCCGAGGCCGTCGGTGGCGCCGGTGATCAGGACGGTCTGTTCTTCGATGGGTGTCACAGCAGCCTCCGGGTTCCGGGGACGGGCGCCGCCCGGAAGCACCGTCGGCGCTTCCGGGCAGCGGGGGGCAGGGGGCGGGTCAGACGATCGGACGACCGCTGGCGGTGGTCTCCGGGACGTCCTCCTTGACGTCCCAGTGCTCCGCGATCAGGCCGTCCGCGATCCGGAAGACGTCCACCACGGCCATGCCGGCGTCGCCGTCCTGCGCGGTGAAGTGGCTGTGCACGAAGACCAGGTCGGCCTCGGCGGCGATCCGCCGGATCTCGAACCGGCCCTGCGGGACCTGGGCCTTGAACCCGGCGACGAACTCGACCACCGGCTTGCGGCCGTCGGGCAGGCCGGGGTTGTGCTGGACGAGGTCCTCGGCGAGGAAGCGGTCGGCCTCGGCGGTCTCGCCCTCGTTCCAGACGGTGCTGAGGTACTGGGTCACCAGGTGCTTGTTGTTCTCGGACATCGCGGGTTCTCCCGTTCGTGGGTTTCGGTACTGCTCGGTGGTCAGGAATCGGACGGTGGTCAGGAGTTGGACGGTGCGAGGACCGGCTGCCCGGCCGGAGCCGGGGCCGCCGGGGTCTTGGTGCGCCGGCCGGACAGCGCGTGCGTGCCGGCCGCCGCGGCGAGCGGCAGCAGGGCGATCCCGGGCATCAGGGTCGCGCCGACCGGGGGCAGGAAGGTGGAGCCGAGCAGGCTGCCCAGGCTCATGCCCAGGTACAGCGCGGAGGCGTTCAGCGCCAGGATCAGCGCCGGGTGGGCGGGCAGCAGGGTGATCAGCCGGGCCTGCTGCGGGGCCTGGTACAGCTGGCTGAAGAAGGCCCAGAGCGCGAACAGCAGCAGGCCGACGGCCGCCGCTCCGGGGGCGACGACCAGCAGCGCCAGGGCCGCGCCCAGGCCGGTCAGCGACATCGTGACGGTGCGGGTGCCGCCGAGCTTCTCGCTGATCCGCGGCGCCAGCGCGTTGCCGAGGACGCCGAGGGCGCCGAAGACCATCAGGGTGGCGGAGACCGTCCCGGCGCCGGCGTCGAAGCGGGCCGCCAGGTAGGCGCCGGCCACGCCGTACACGGTGAACTGGGCGGCCATGAACAGCAGCGTGGTGGCGACGGTGGGCAGCGCGCCGGGGGTGCGCAGCGCGGCCCGGTACGCCCGTGCGGTCGGCGGTTCGCCGGCCGGCAGGTCCGGCACCAGCACCGCCACCAGCACCAGGGCCAGTGCGGAGAGTGCGCTGACGCCCAGCAGGGCCGGGCGCCAGCCCATCGTGGAGCCCAGGAAGGAGGCGAGCGGGACGCCGAGCACGGAGGCGGCGGTCATGCCGGCGAACACCGTCGCCAGCGCCCGGTGGCGCCGCTCCGGCCCGACCAGGGCCGCGCCGGCCGCCGAGGAGGCCGGTCCGAAGACCGCCGCGCCGATCGCCCCGAGCACCCGGCTGAGCGTCATCGTGGTGTAGTCGGGGGCGACCGCGCTGAGCGCGCCGCCGGCGGTGAGCAGCGCCAGGCCGAGCAGCAGGACCTTCTTGCGGTCCGTCCGGCGCAGCAGGGCGGGCGCCGTCGGCGCGCCCACCGCGAAGGTGAGGGCGAACACGGTGACCAGCAGGCCGACGCTGGCCGGGGCGACCTCCAGGCTCTTGCCGATCGGGGCGTTGAGGCCGACGACGGCGAGCGAGACGGTGCCCAGGCTGAAGTAGCCGAGAGCCAGTGCGAGCAGGGCGGGAGTGGGGTTCCGAGGATTCACGGGGCCTCGTTTCAGAGGTGGGTTCCGGTGCGCGGTGAGCGGGTTCGGGTGACTGTCCCGGCCGGGCCCACCCACTCCCGGAACGCTAGCCAGCGGGCCGGTCCCCGGGGCCCGGAGCGCGCCCCGCCGGGACACTGTGGCAAGTCGCCAGCGGTACTGCGTCAACTCGCCGGCATTCTGAACAGCCCATGACAGCAAGGCAGTTGGAGTGCACTTCAAGCCGCCGCGACGACCGGCAGCGGCGGATCGCCACCGACCCCGGCCCCGGCCGCGGCCCCGAAAGCGACTCCGACCCCGGGCGCCCCGCCCCCCCCCCCCCCCCCGCCGCCCCGACGGGGGGGGGGGCCCCGGGGGGCCCCCGGGGGGCCCCGCCCCCCCGCGGCGCCGGGCGCCCCCCCCCCCCCCC
>NZ_JBHUWH010000685.1:0-2980 GCF_042670125.1 Kitasatospora sp. NPDC057198
GTTGGAGTCGGCCCGGCCCTGGGCCCACCTGGAGCCGGACCTCTGAGCCGCCGTCAGCCCATCGTCTTCTGCCCGTCCAGCGCCTCGCGCAGGATGTCGGCGTGCCCGGCGTGCTGCGCGGTCTCCGCGATGACGTGCAGCAGGACGCGGCGCACGCTCCACGCCGCGCCGGGTTCGAACCAGGGCGCGGCGGGCAGCGCCTGCTCGCTGTCCAGGTCGAGGGTGGCGACCAGGTGGTCGGTGTGCTCGGCGACGGCCCGGTAGCGCTCCAGCAGGACGGCCAGGGTCTCGCCGCCGGTCATCCGGAACTGCTCGGCCCAGCTGTCGGCGTCGTCGGGCGCGCCCTCGGCGCGCATCGCCCCGGCGCCGCCGACGGCGAACCGCAGCCAGCGCTCCTCGACCCCGGCGACGTGCTTGATCAGCCCGCCGAGGGTGAGTTCGCTGACGGTGGTGCGCCGCTGGGCCTGTTCGTCGGTGAGGCCGCGGGCGGTGTAGCGCAGGAAGCCGCGCTGCTTGTCGAGCGCGGCCAGCAGGTCGGCGCGCTCGCCGGTGGGCCCGGGGAGGTCGGGGAGGTCGGCGGGGCCGGGGAGGTCGGGGGGCGGGGTGGTCATCGTTCAGGCCACCTCCACCGCGGCCGGCGGTTCGCCCTCGGCGGCGGACGGGTCGATCAGCGAGAACGCCGCGCCCTGCGGGTCGACGAAGGACGCGGAGCGCCCGAACGGGGTGGTCATCGGCCCGAACACCAGCTGCCCGCCGGCCTGGACGGCCCGTCCGGCCGCCGCGTCGCAGTCGTCCACCACGAAGTACACGCTGATGTACGGCGGCACCTGGGCGGGCACGTCCGGCCCCATGCCCATCGCACCGAGCGCGGGCACCTCGCCGAGGCTGTAGACGCTGTAGTCCACCCTGTCGTCGACGATCTTCCGCACCCGGTACGGGAACACCCGCGGGAAGAAGGCGTTCGCGGCGGCGGTGTCCCGGGTGAACACCTCGGCCCAGCCGTAGCCGCCGGGCGCGTCGCGCAGTTCGAAGCCCTGCTGGGTGCCGGCCTGCCAGAGCCCGAACACCACGCCCGCCGGGTCCCGGGCGATCGCCGTCGTGCCGTGCTCGCCGACCTTCACCGGCTCCACCAGTACGGTGCCGCCGGCCGCCCGGACGCGCTCCGCGGCCGCCGCCGCGTCGGCCGCGGCCAGGTGGAGCACCCACGCGGTGCCGCTCTCCTGTCCGGGCGCGGGCGGGACGATCGCGGCCACCGCCCGGCCGTCCTTCAGGGCCCGCGCGTACCCGCCGAGCTCGGACGCGGCCTCGTCGAACGTCCAGCCCAGCACCTCCCCGTAGAACGCCTTGGCGCCCTCCGGGTCGGCGGACACCGCGTCCGCCCAGACGGGGGTGCCGTCGGGTCGTGCCGTCATGGTGCGTCTCCCTCCGCTGTCGGGCCCGGGGCGCCGCCCCGGGGGAAAGCACGTGCGCTGCCACGCTAACCAGTGCCTCCGACGGCCGCCCGGCGACGCGCTCGGGCGTACCCGAACACCTGTTGCCCCACGGTGACAATCCGCGCACCCTGCGGGGTCATTGTGCGGTGAGACTTGGGGCATCGCCCCGGAGGACGGAACGAAGAAGCCGGCGGGGGCAACCACGACGACAACCACCGTTCCTGGGGGGAACCACCCATGTCCGCGCACGCCCGCCTCCGCCGCTCCGCCGCCGTCGCCCTCGTCTCCGCCGTCACCGCCGGCTCCGCGCTCCTGCTGACCGCCTGCGACCCGGAGGACGGGTCCGACGCCCCCGGATCCGGCACCACCGCCCCGGCCCGCGCCGCCACCGCGTCCGCCTCCGCCACCGCGTCCGCCCAGCAACCCTCCGCCGCGCCGACCGCGGCCGCCCTCAACCTCACCAAGGGCACCGGCCTGACCATCAGCAACGGCACCCGCTACGTGGTGATGGACGGCAGGGCCGTCGACTTCGGCACCGTGGTCCGCGACCTGGCCTGGTCCCCCGACGGCAAGCACGCCGCCTTCGTCGACGGCAACGGCAACCTGGAGACCTCCGACCCGGACGGCGGCCACAAGACCGTCGTCGCCAAGGCCCCCTCCGGCGTGACCTGGTCGCACCCGACCTGGCAGGTGTTCACGCCCGGCGCCGAGGAGGCCGCCCCCGGCCTCCCGGCCAAGAACGACCTGTTCTTCACCGCGGACGACCACGGCACCCTGCGGCTGCTCGGCGTCCCCGCGACCGGCGGCACCCCGGCCCCGATCCGCCTGGGCAACACCAGCGGCGAGGACGTGGCGGAGAACCCGGCCACCGGCAACCTGTGGGCGAACGTCGGCAACCGGACCGGCTCCGCGGTCTACGCCAACAAGGACGACGGCCGGGTCTACTACCGCGACGACTACCTGCGGCAGCAGGGCGGCCCGGTCACCGAGGGCTCGCAGCCCGACCTCGACGAGGAGGGCGACATCGTGTTCGTCCGCTCGGCGGAGGGCCACACCCACCTGTTCCTCAAGGACGGCGACCAGCGCTCCCCGGAGCGCGACCTGACCCCGCACGCCACCGTCGACTACACCGAGCCGGCCTTCTCCGCCGACGGGAAGACCATCGCCTTCCGCGCCCCCGACGGCATCTACACCATGCCCGCCAAGGGCGGCACCCCCACCAGGGTCTCGGACACCGTCGGCCTCCCGGCCTACCGGGCCTGAACCACCGGCAGCACCCTCGGCAGCCCGTCCGGAACCCTCCGGGCGGGCTGCCGCGTTTTCGTCATCTCCCCTTTCCCGCAAGGCAGTTCGGGGCGCCACGCACTGTTGCCCGGCGGTGACACGGCCCGCACGCCGCCGGGTCATCCGGCTGCCAGGCTTCTCCTGTCGCCCCGCCCGCCGCCGATCGCCCGACGGGGCGTCACCCGCCCGTCCCGGTTCGCGAATTCAGGGTCCGCGAACCGGGACCACCGAGACGACAGCCCGGACGGCCCCGCCGTCCGGGC
>NZ_JBHUWH010000686.1:0-2977 GCF_042670125.1 Kitasatospora sp. NPDC057198
CACCCGCCCCGCGCTAATGCGCGCGTAATCGGCCCGCGCCCCGGCTCTCCGGCCGGGGCGCGGCACGGTTTTCTCTTTCACAGTCTCGGGAAGGCGGCGGTTCGTGGAGAAGGTCAGCCGGTACCTCGTCGTGGGCGACGAGACCTACAGCGACGCCTCGGGCGTCGGCGTGCGATTGGTGTTCGCGACCAGGACGGCCCGCCTGCTGGCCGTGGACCCGGACACGGCCGCCGCGCTGCGCGCCGGCGACCCGGACGGGGTGGCCCCCGGACTGGCGGGGGAACTGCGCCGGGCCCGGATCCTGGTGCCGGCCGACGAGGACGAGCGGGCCGCGGTGCTGGAGCGCAACCGGCGGGCGTCGGCCGACCTGTCCGCCGTGCACGTGGCGCTGCTGCCGACCTCGTACTGCAACATGGGGTGCGCGTACTGCGGGCAGGAGCACACCGCGGGCGGCCTGTCCCGGGACCACCGGGACAAGGTCCGGGCGCGGGTGCTGCGGAAGATCGGGGCGCCCTCCACCCGCAGCGCGCGGATCGACTGGTTCGGCGCCGAGCCGATGGTCGGCTACGCGGTGATCCGCAGCCTCGCGCCCGCCTTCGTCGCCGCGGCGGCCGGGCGCGGCATCCCGTATTCGTCGGTCATCGTCACCAACGGTTCGCTGCTCACGCCCGCGAAGATCCGCACGCTGGTGGGGGAATGCGGCGTCACCCAATTCGAGATAACCCTCGACGGGCCGCCCGAGGTGCACGACGTGCACCGCCCGCTGAAGAACGGGAAGGGTTCGTTCCGGCACATCGTCGAAGTGGTCGGGGAAGCCCTGGAGGATTCCCGGAACGACGGCGCGCTGTTCCGTTTCAGGACCAACGTGGACATCGGGAACCGGGACAGCGTCCCACGCTACCTGGAATTGATGGCGGAGCTGGGAATGAGCCGTCCGAACGTCAATTTCTCCATCATGCCCGTGCATTCCTGGGGCAATGACGTGTCGGCGGTCGAACTCGCCGGGCGCGAATTCGCGGAGCGCCAGGTGGAGTGGTTCCGGATGATGGCGGAGCGGCGGCTCAACGTGCAGTTGGTGCCGACCGCGGCCAACGCCGTGGTCTGCCCGGCGGTCACCACCTCGGCCGAGCTGATCAGCAGCACCGGGAAGGTCTTCTCGTGCAGCGAGTACCCGCTGGTCCCGGAGGCGGAGCGGCAGTTCGCGCTGACCGACATCAGCGCGCCGGCCCCGGGTCCGCACCGCCCGGTCGGGCAGTTCGACGACTGGCACGAGGACGTCGCGGAGAACCGCACCTGGTGCGGCGAGTGCGTGTTCATGCCCACCTGCGGCGGCGCCTGCCCGAAGGCGTGGCGGGAGGGGAACCCGCCGTGCCCCAGCTACAAGTACAACTTCCAGGGGCGGCTGGCGGTGCTGGCCGCGCAGGCCGGGCTGCTCCCCGCGGGGGCCGGACGGTGACCCGGGAGCCGGAGGACCGGCACCGGCTGCTGGTCGGGGTGACCGGATCGGGGAACGTCCTGAACCTGCCGCACTACCTGGCGGCGCTCGCCGCCGACTCGGAGGTCCGGGTGGTGATGACGAGGTCGGCGGCCTCGATCCTGCCGCCCGCCGCGGTGCGCCTGGTCTGCCCGCGGGTGCACTGCGACGGCGTCGACGAACTGGCGGTCAGCCACGTCGAACTGGCCTCCTGGGCCGACACCTTCGTGGTGCTCCCGGCCACCGCCAACATCCTGGGGCAGGCCGCGAACGGGCTCGCCTCCGGCCTGCTGAGCACGGCCCTGCTGGCCCGCCGGCCCCCGGTGCTGTTCTTCCCGAGCATGAACCCGGTGATGTGGGAGCAGCGCGCCGTCCGGCGGAACGTGGAGCGGCTGCGCGGGGACGGGCACCTGGTGATCGATCCGGTGCCGGGGGACGCCTGGATCATCGCGAACCGCCGCACGGAGCCCGTCGTGGGGGCTCCCGGGCCGGCCGCAGTGGCCGAGGTGGTGCGTGAACTCCGTTCGCTGGAAGGGGAGATGATCGGCGGGCGGCCATGACCGACACTCCTCCGGGGGTACGATCAGTAGTCGAACTGTCGACGGGGCGGAAGGCGAGGGCGGGGCGGTTGCCGAGGGGGTCGCAACTCTTGCGCGCGCTGTCCGGCGGGCCGATGGGGGTGCCGGGGTTCCGGCTGCTCGTGCTCGGACAGTTCGCCTCCATGGTGGGCGACTACTGCTACGCGGTGGCGCTGCCCTGGCTGGTGCTCGGCGGTGGCGGCGGGACGGCGCTGCTCGGGACGGTGCTCGCCTGCTACGGCGTCGCCCGGGTGGCCACCATCCCGTTCGGCGGCATCCTCGGGCCGTCCGTCGGCGGCGTGCTGGTGGCGTTCTGGGGCTCCGCGCCCGCGCTCGGGGTGGACGCCGCCTCCTTCCTGCTGTCGGCGGCGGTCCTGCTCCGGATCCGGACCCCGGCACCCGGCCCCGGCGCGCCGGAACCCGGTGCCGGGGACCGGGTGCAGGAACCGGGCCCGCGCTTCGGCGAGGTGCTGCGCCGGGGCCGACTGCTGCACGTGGTGGTCGTCGTCGCGCTGATCTGCAACCTCGCCTTCACCGGCACCATGGAAGTGGCCATGCCGGACTTCGCGCACCGCACCTTCGGGGCCGCCGGGTACGGCGTCCTGCTGACGCTGCTCGGCGCCGGGGCCCTGGCCGGCTCCGCCCTCGCCGCCCGGGCCGGGGAGGTGCGCCGCCCGGCTCGGCCTCGGCTACGGGGCGTTCGACTTCCTGATGGACGGCGACCGGCCGGTGTTCCTGGAGGTCAACGCCCACGGGGACTGGAGCTGGTACGAGGACCGGGCCGCCGTCCGGACGGTCTCCGGGGCGGCGGCCCGGCTGGTGCGTGACCACTACCTGCGCGCCGCCCGCGCCGGCGGCCGGCCCGCGCCCCGGCCGGACCTGCTCGGCTTCCTGCTGGCGGGCGGGCGGGGGCCCGGCGCGGGCT
>NZ_JBHUWH010000687.1:0-2975 GCF_042670125.1 Kitasatospora sp. NPDC057198
GCGGCGCGCGGGCGCGGTGCGGGGTCAGTGGGCGCCGGCCAGCTCTCCGGAGAGCCTGCCGTGCAGGTCGGCGCTGGGGCTGTTGAGGCCGGTGATCTCCACGGTCTTGCCGCGCTGCCTGTACTTGGTCTCGATGGCGTCGAGGGCGGCTACGGAGGAGGCGTCCCAGATGTGGGCGTCGGCGAGGTCGATGACGACCCTGTCGGGGTCGTCCGCGTAGTCGAACCGGCCGACGAGGTCGTTGCTGGAGGCGAAGAACAGCTCGCCGGTGACCCGGTAGACCACGGTGCCGTCGTCGGGGCCGGCGTGGGCGGTGACGGTGGCGAGGTGGGCGACGCGCTTGGCGAAGACGACCATCGCGGTGATCGAGCCGACGACGACGCCGATGGCGAGGTTGCTCGTCGCCACGACGCAGGCGACGGTGACCGCCATGACGGCGATCTCGCCCGCGGGCATCCGCCTGAGGGTCCTGGGGGCGATGGAGTGCCAGTCGAAGGTGCCGAAGGACACCATCACCATGACGGCGACCAGGGCGGCCATCGGGATGTCGGAGACGACGGGGCCGAAGACGATGCACAGCACCATCAGGAACGCTCCCGCGAGGAAGGTGGACAGGCGGGTGCGGGCGCCGGACACCTTGACGTTGATCATGGTCTGGCCGATCATCGCGCAGCCGCCCATGCCGCCGAAGAAGCCGGTGACGATGTTGGCGATGCCCTGGCCGACCGACTCGCGGGTCTTGTTGGAGCGGGTCTCGGTGATCTCGTCGACCAGCTTGGCGGTCATCAGCGACTCCATCAGGCCCACCAGCGCCATGGCGAGGGCGTAGGGGGCGATGACGGTGAGGGTGTGCAGGGTGAACGGCACGTCGGGCAGGCCGGGCACCGGCAGGGACGAGGGCAGCTTGCCCTCGTCGCCCACGGTGGGCACCGCGATGCCCGCCCCGACCGTCATGACGGTGAGGATCACGATGGACACCAGCGGCGCCGGAACCACCCTGGTGACCTTCGGGAACAGCACCATCAGGGCCAGGCCGCCGGCGACCAGCGGGTAGACCGCCCACGGCACGTCCACCAGGTTGGGGATCTGCGCCATGAAGATCAGGATCGCCAGGGCGTTGACGAAGCCGACCATCACCGAGCGCGGCACGAACCGCATCAGCTTGGCGACACCGAGCGCACCGAGCACGATCTGGAAGACGCCGGCGAGGATGACGGCGGCCACCAGGTAGCCGAGGCCGTGCTCGCGGTTGAGCGGGCCGATGACCAGGGCGACGGCGCCGGTCGCGGCGGAGATCATCGCGCGGCGGCCGCCGACGACCGCGATGGTGACGGCCATGGTGAACGAGGCGAACAGGCCGATCTTCGGATCGACCCCGGCGATGATCGAGAACGAGATCGCCTCGGGGATCAGGGCCAGGGCGACGACCAGGCCGGCCAGCACCTCGGTGCGCCAGACCTTCGGGTCGGACAGCCAGTCGGGCTTGAGACCGGCGAGGCGCGCGGCCGGGGACACGGCGGGAGAGGACAAGGACGGTTACCTGTCGTGCTCGGGCACCCCGTCCGGGCGAGGCAGGGGCGCGAGGAGGGGCGGCGGGCCGGGCCGGCACACCGCGCACGGCTCCGCGGTGCGCGGAGCCGGAAGTCCGGGAGGGGGGAGGGAGCCTGCGCGGGCGGACACGGCCCCGCCCCGGCGGGGGCGGAGCGTCACGGCGGGCAGGCGGCGGCGTGCGGCTCTGGCTCGCGCACGCGTCCCTCCTGTCGGGGCCGGGTCTTCGCCGGGGGCGGCGTCGGCCCCGGCACGGCGGACGGCGGGGCAGCGGGCGGCCACCCTCACCACCAGGAACTCTACCCTAACGTTAGAGTAGGGATCGGTGGGGTCGGGTCGGAACCGGCCGGCGGCGACGAGAAGGGCCAGGGAAGCACGGGCGTGGACGGCAAACACCTGCAGATCGGCGAGGTCGCCGCACGGACCGAACTGTCCCTGCGCACCATCCGCCACTACGAGGAGACCGGCCTGGTCGTCCCCTCGGCCCGCTCCCGGGGCGGCTTCCGCCTCTACACCGAGAACGACGTGCAGCGGCTCATGGTCATCCGCCGGATGAAGCCCCTCGGCTTCACCCTCGACCAGATGCGGGACCTGCTGGAGGCCACCGACCGCCTCGACACCGACGGCACCCTCGACGCCCACGAGCGGCGGGCCCTCCTCCAGCGCGTGCGCGACTACGAACAGGCCGCCACCGAACAGGTCGAGAAGCTCCGCGTCCAGCTCGCCCGCGCCGAGGACTTCGCCCACACCCTCCGCACCCGGCTGGAACTCGACACCGCCGCTCGGCCCCGCCCCGCGGACCGACCCGCGGACCGACCCGCGGACCGGCCCGCGGACTGACCCGC
The DNA here is from genome assembly GCF_042670125.1 of Kitasatospora sp. NPDC057198. Lineage (NCBI taxonomy): Bacteria > Bacillati > Actinomycetota > Actinomycetes > Kitasatosporales > Streptomycetaceae > Kitasatospora > Kitasatospora sp. NPDC057198. Next base: position 2,394 of record NZ_JBHUWH010000687.1, read on the forward strand.
GGTCAGCGCAGGGTGGCAGCCAGGGCGGCGCCGGCTTCGGCGGTGGCGGCGGGGACCTCGCTCCGCCAGGCGGGGTCGCGGACGACGGCCTGCCAGGCGGCCATGGTGAGCGGGGGCACGGGGCGGCCGGCCAGGCCGAACCACTGGTCCGGCGACGGGGCCGGGCCGTTGCTCACGCTGAGGTCGACGGACGTCCTGTCGGCCCGCTCCAGGTGGACCTGCCTGAAGTAGTAGCCCCCGCTGGGGCCCACGCTGGTGACGGCGCTGACCATGGTCCCCGCGGCGTCGGTGCTGCTGGTGCAGCCGGGCGGTTCGGCTCCCGCGGGGCGGGGGCCGGCGTCCGTCAGGACCACCCGGCCGCAGTCCCACGGCGCGGCCTGCGGATCGGGGGGGCTCACGACGACGGAGACCTGGACGGCGCCCCGGCCGTCGTCGTACTCCACCGTGAAGGCGGTCGCGCCCGCCGGGGTCGACACGAACGGCCCCGGCCGGAACTCGCTGAGCTTCCCGCCGGGGGGCAGCAGGCCGGCCAGGATCCCGAGCATCGCCTCGGCGGTGACCGGCACCATCACCGGACCGGGC
>NZ_JBHUWH010000688.1:0-2972 GCF_042670125.1 Kitasatospora sp. NPDC057198
GTCCTGGAGGGCGACCCGGCCAGCTACCGGGTCGGCATCCCGCTCGGCCGGATCGCCGACCCCGCCGACATCGCCGAGGCCGTCGCCTTCCTGGCCAGCGACCGCGCCCGGCACATCACCATGCACGACCTGTACGTCGACGGCGGCGCGACCCTGCGGGCCTGACCGCCTCGCCCCGCCGGCTCCCCCGCCCGGGGCGGCGACCACCGCCGCCCCGGGCCGCTCCGCCACGCCCTCCCGTCCCCGTCCGTCCCGTCCCCGCCCCTCCCGCCTCGCCGTGCCGACGCGCGTCCGCGCATCGGCGGAACGGAGCAGCATGTCCACCGCCTCCGCGCTTCGAACGCCCGCCCCCGCCGGGGAAGCGGCCGCCACCGCCGCCGACCCGACCGCCGCCGACCTGCTGGCCGCCTACCGGCCCGGACCGGACCGGGCCCTGCTCGCCACGCCGACCCGCACCCTGCTCGCCGAGGGCGTGCACCGGACGGTCGACGACCCGGCGGCGGTCGGGCGGCTGCTCGGCGGGGGCGGGGCGGCGACCGGCAGTGCGGCGACCGGCGGTGCGGCGTCCGGCGGGGGGCGGCTGGTGGTCGGGGCGATCCCGTTCGATCCGGGTGCGCCCGCCCGGCTGTTCGTCCCCGAGCGGGTCCGCCGGGCCGGGCCGGTGGCGCCCCCGGCCGGCGGCCCTTCGCCCGACGCGCCGACGGGGGAAGGGCGTTGGCGCAGCCGCCCGGTGCCGGAGCCGGACGGCTACCGGGCGGCGGTCGCGGAGGCGGTGCGGCGGCTGGCGGGTGACTCGCCGCTGGAGAAGGTGGTGCTGGCCCGCACCCTGGAGCTGACCGCGCCCGGCGGGAGCGACCTGGCGGCGATGGCGGCCCGGCTGGTGCACCGCGACCCGCGCGGCTACACCTTCGCGGTGCCCGCCGGCGGCGCGGCGACGCTGATCGGGGCCAGCCCGGAGCTGCTGGTGTCGCGGCGCGGCACCCGGGTGGTGTCCAACCCGCTGGCCGGCTCGGCCGCCCGCAGCGCCGATCCGGTGGAGGACCGGCTGCGCGCCGAGGCGCTGCTGGAGTCCGCGAAGGACCTCACCGAGCACGCCTTCGTGGTCGACGCCGTCCGGGCCGCGCTGGCCCCGTTCTGCGCCGAACTGGCCGTCCCGGCGCGGCCGGTGCTGCTGCGCACCGCCGCGATGTGGCACCTGTCCTCCACCGTCACCGGCGTGCTGCGCGAGCCGGCCACCAGCGCGCTGGAGCTGGCCCTCGCCCTGCACCCGACCCCGGCGGTCTGCGGCACCCCGACGGCGCAGGCCAGGGCGGCGATCGGCGAACTGGAGCCCTTCGACCGGGGCCTGTACACCGGCGTGGTCGGCTGGGGCGACGCCTCCGGCGACGGCGAGTGGGTGGTGACCCTGCGCTGCGCCGAGGCGGAGGGCGACCTGCTGCGCCTGTTCGCGGGCGCGGGCGTGGTCGCCGCCTCCGACCCGGAGCTCGAACTCGCCGAGACCGCCGCCAAGTTCCGCACCTTCCTGCACGCGGTGGGTCTGGCGGACGCCCGGTGAACCCGGCCCCGGCGGCCCCTGGCCGCTCCGACTCCCCTTCCCCCCAGCCGAGTTGCCCGCCGGAGGACGCCCGATGAACCTGTACCCGCCCGAGGCCGCCGCCCGCCACCGTGCCGCCGGGTACTGGACCGGCGAGCTGCTGGACGCGATGATCCGGCGGCACGCGGCCGCGACGCCGGACCGGATCGCGGTCACCGACCGGGCCCGGCAGTGGAGTTACGCGGAACTGGACGCCCGCGCCGACCGGCTGGCGGCCGGGATGGCGGCGCGCGGGCTGCGCCGGGGCGACCGGGTGGTGCTGCAACTGCCCAACGTGGCCGAGTTCTTCGAGGTGTTCTTCGGCGCGCTGCGGGCCGGCGTGGTGCCGGTGATGGCGCTGCCCGCGCACCGGCGGGCCGAGGTCTCGTACTTCTGCGAGTTCGCCGGGGCGAGGGCGCTGTTCGTGCCGGACCGCCACGAGGGCTTCGACCACCGCGAGTTGGCCGCCGAGGTGCGGGCGGCGGTGCCGCACCCGCCGGAGGTGTTCGTGGCCGGGGAGCCCGGACCGTTCGCGCCGCTGGCCGAACTGCGGGCCCCGGAAGGGGTGTCGCCCCCGCCGCCGGCGAACTCGGGCGATCTGGCGTTCCTCCAGCTGTCCGGCGGCTCGACCGGTCTGCCGAAGCTGATCCCGCGCTGCCACGACGACTACCTGTACAGCGTCCGGGCGTCCGCCGAGATCTGCGAACTGACCCCCGATTCGGTGTACTTGTGCGCGCTGCCGGCAGAGCACAACTTCCCGCTCTCCTCCCCCGGCACGCTGGGGACGTTCTTCGCGGGCGGCCGGGTCGTGCTGGCGCCCGACCCGAGCCCGGCCACCGCGCTGGGCCTGATCGCCCGCGAGCGGGTCACCCTGACCGGGGTGGTGCCGCCGCTCGCGCTGGCCTGGGCGGCCGCCGCCGGGGCGGCCGGGGCGGACGGGCCCGACCTGTCCAGCCTGGAGCTGCTCCAGGTCGGCGGGGCCAAGCTGAGCGAGGAGGCCGCCCGGCGGCTCGGGCCGGCGCTCGGCTGCCGGCTCCAGCAGGTGTTCGGGATGGCCGAGGGCCTGGTCAACTACACCCGCCCCGAGGACGACGAGCACACCGTGCTCACCACCCAGGGCCGTCCGATCTCCCCCGACGACGAGGTGCGGGTGGTCGACGACGAGGACCGCGACCTGCCCGACGGCACCCCCGGCCACCTGCTGACCCGCGGCCCGTACACCGTCCGCGGCTACTGGCGGGCGCCCGAGCACAACGCCCGCGCGTTCACCCCGGACGGGTTCTACCGCACCGGCGACATCGTCCGGCGCACCGCCACCGGGCACCTGGTGGTGGAGGGGCGGGCGAAGGACCAGATCAACCGGGGCGGCGAGAAGGTGGCCGCCGAGGAGGTGGAGAAC
>NZ_JBHUWH010000689.1:0-2965 GCF_042670125.1 Kitasatospora sp. NPDC057198
GGCCCCTCTCCGTGTGCGGGTGCGGCGTTCAGCCGCCGGTGCGGTCCCAGCGGTAGAACTCGTGCGCCATGGCGTCCTTGGGGCTGCGCCAGGTCGCCGGGTCGTAGGCGTCGACGTAGACGGCGAGGCGTTCGCTGACGTCGCGGAACTCGGGGTGTCCGGCGTACTTGGCGACCTCCGGTCCGGCGGGGCGCTCGGACTCGATGAGGTGCAGGTAGACGTCGCCGAACTGGAACAGGCTGCGGCTGCGGACGCCGATCAGGTCGGGCAGGGCGCCGCGGTCGGAGTCGGCGAAGACGCCGGCGATGTGGTCGGCGGTGCCGGGCTTCATCCGGGCGACGATCAGGGTGCGGTGCACGTCGTTCACCGGGCCCCTCCGGCGCGGTGCTCGACCTTGGCGCGGATCAGCTCCATCTGGACCTTGGAGTTCTGGTTGATCCGGTCGGTCATGCCCTGGTCGTCGATCGGCGCGGTGGGCTTCATCGCGAAGTCCTGGATCCAGCGCATGCTGGTGCCCTGCGGGTGCTCCTCGTACTCCCAGCGGATCTCCATGAACTCGAACGGCCCGGGTTCGACCCGGCGGGCCCGGACGACGAGCTTGTCGCGGTCGGCCTCGCGCTCGGAGACCCAGCTCCAGACCTGGCCGTTCTCGTCGGGGTGCATGGTGAGCCGGAAGCGGACCAGCTGGTCCTGCCGGTCGAGGACCTCGACGGAGGCGTACTCGCTGAACAGCCGGGGCCAGTTCTCCAGGTCGTTGGTGACGTCCCAGACCAGGTCGAGGGGGGCGTGGATGACGATGGTGTTGTCGGTGTGTCCGGGCATCTCAGGCACCAGCCTTCACGGAGGAGTTGACGGTCTGCAGGAACTCGGCGACGGGACGGCCGAGCAGGTCGGAGGAGTCGATGGAGACGCCGTAGCGGTTCTCCACGTCGGCGAGGACGCCGAGCACGCCGAGCGAGTCGACGCCGAGGTCGAGGAACATGCAGCCGGGGTCGGCGAGCGCGTCGACGGTGACCGCGACGCCGGCCCGGGTCTTGATCAGGGTGGCGAGTTCCTCGTAGGTGATCTCGGAGGCCATGTCGTGCTCCTTCAGGGGTTGGGGCGGCGCAGCAGCAGGGCGCTGTTGGAGCCCATCAGGCCGCGGCTGAGCACCAGGGCGGTGCGCGGTTCGACGGCGCGCGGGTAGCCGGTGACCAGGTCGAGGCCGTGCGGGCAGTCCGCGGTGTGCGGGGTGGGCGGGACGAGGCCGTGTTCGAGGGCGAGCACGGCGGCGGCGACGTCCAGGGCGGGGGCGCCGCAGTGGGCGCGGCCGAGGCCGGCCTTGGGGGCGGTGACGGGGACGCGTTCGGCGTGCTCGCCGAGGGCGTCGGTGAGGGCGAGCGCCTCGGCCCGGTCGGCCTCCGGGACGCCGAGGGCGTCGGCGAAGACCACGTCGACCTCGTCGGGGGCGCAGCGCGCCTCGGCGAGGGCGCCGCGGATCGCGTGGGCGAGTCCTTCGCGGCTCTCGCTCCAGCGGGCGGCGCCGGTGAAGGTCGCGCTGTGCCCGGCGATCTCGGCCCGGGGGCGGGCCCCGCGCAGCCGGGCGGTGTGCTCGTCCTCGACGACGAACATCGCGCCGCCCTCGGCGGGGACGAACCCGGCCGCGTCGCTGCCGAACGGGCGGTAGGCGCGTTCGGGGTCCTCGCCGGTGGACAGCCCGGGGTAGCCGAGCTGGCAGACCATCGAGTACGGGGCGACGGGGGCCTCGGCGGCGCCGGCCAGCACCGCGTCGGTGCCGCGGGCGACGGCCCGGGCGGCGTGCGCGAGGGCGTCGAGGCCGCCGGCCTCGTCGGAGGCGACCACGCCGCAGGGGCCCTTGAAGCCGCCGCGGATGGAGATCTGGCCGGTGGAGGCGGCGTAGAACCAGGCGATCGACTGGTAGGGGCCGACGTGGTGCGGCCCCTCGGCCCACAGGTGCTGGAGTTCGCGCTGGCCGAACTCGCCGCCGCCGGAGCCGGCCGCGGTGACCACGGCGACGCCGTACGGGTCGTCGGGGTGGTCGGCCAGGTCGGCGTCGGCCATGGCGAGTTCGGCGGCGGCCATCGCGAAGTGGGTGAACCGGTCGGTCTGGACGAGGTAGCGCGGTTCGACGTACTGCTCGGCGTCGAAGCCGCGGACCAGTCCGGCGACCTTGAGCGGCAGGTTCTCGCAGCCCTCCCGGTCGATCGGGGCGAGGGCCGAGCGGCCCTCGCACAGGGCCTTCCAGTAGTCGTCGGCGCCGATGCCGTTGGGGGCGACCACGCCGACCCCGGTGATCACCGCGCAGCGTGCGTTCATGCGGCTGCCTCCACCTTGCTCAGCACCACCGCGGACTGGAAGCCGCCGAAGCCGCTGCCGACCGACAGCACGTGGCGCAGCGACAGTTCGCGGGCGGTGCGCGGGACGTAGTCGAGGTCGCACTCGGGGTCCCGCTCGGTGTAGTTGGCGGTGGGCGGGACGACGCCGTGGTGCAGGGCGAGGGTGCACGCGACGAGTTCGATGGCGCCGATCGCGCCGAGCGAGTGCCCGACCATCGACTTGATGGAGCTCATCGGGGTGCGCCGGGCGTGCTCGCCGAGCGAGCGCTTGACGGCGGCGGTCTCGTGCCGGTCGTTCTGCTTGGTGCCGGAGCCGTGCGCGTTGACGTAGTCGACGGCGTCGCCGGGCACCCCGGCGTGGGCCAGGGCCCGGTCGATGGCCCGGGACATCTCCAGGCCCTCCTGGGTGAGGCCGGTCATGTGGTACGCGTTGCCGAAGGTGGCGAAGCCGCCGAGTTCGGCGTAGATCCGGGCGCCGCGCCGCTCGGCGTGCTCCCGTTCCTCCAGCACCAGGACGGCGCCGCCCTCGCCGAGCACGAAGCCGTCGCGGCCGGCGTCGAAGGGGCGGGAGGCGTGTTCCGGGTCCTCGTTGCGGGCCGAGGTGGCCTTGATCGCGTCGAAGCAGGCGA
>NZ_JBHUWH010000690.1:0-2946 GCF_042670125.1 Kitasatospora sp. NPDC057198
ACTTTTGGCACGCTGTTGAGTTCTCAAGGAACGGACGCTTCCTTCGAGCCGCATTCCTGCGGACCCTCCGGGCGCTTCGTTCTTTCGTGTTCCCAGCTTATCAGAGGTTTTCGCCACCGTTTCACCGGTGTTTCCTCGAACTCGCTTTCGTTCGCCCCTCTCGGTGCGACTCCGGAACTGTACGGGGACCGGCAGCCGCAAAGCAAATCCGCCCCCGTGCCGGGTGGCACGGGGGCGGAAGGGGACGCGGGGCGTCCGGAAAGGTCAGTGGACCTCGGTGATCTCGGGGCCGCGCGAGAAGGGGTCGATCGAGCCGCCGGTGTACGGCGAGTCGGGCTCGGTGGGAGCGGCGGCACCGTCCGCGACCATCTGGGCGTCCTCGGGGAGCTTGAGGACGATCGGGTCGCGGGGGGCCATGGGGGCCTCGCCGCGGACCACGACGGTCTGGCGGAAGACCTCCTCCAGGAGGCCGGCCATCTCGGGCTGCACGGCGGCCTGGCCGGAGATCACGCCGCGGAGGAACCAGCGGGGGCCGTCGCAGCCGACGAAGCGGACCAGCTGGACGCCCTGGGTGCCGTCCGGGAGCTGGACGGGGACCTGGGCGCGGAGGTGCCAGCCGAGCGGGCCCTCCTCCTCCTCGACGGCGCCGCCCTGGCCGGTGATGCCGTTGGCGATCTCCTCGCGGACCTCGCCCCAGATGCCCTCCGACTTGGGGGCGGCGAACGCCTGGAGCTGGATGGCGCTGTTGCCCAGGACCAGGGTGGCGGCGACGATCGCGTCGCCGGCGACCTCGACCCGCAGCTCCATGCCCTCGACGCCGGGGATCAGCAGCCCCCCGAGGTCGACGCGGCCCTCCTCGGGCTTCTCCAGTTCGGAGATGTCCCACGGCCCGTCCGGGCGCGGGGCCGGCGGGAGGCCGACCCGGTCGGCCGGGTCCGGTTCGGTGTCGTTCTCGCTCTCGACGGAACCCTCGACGTCATCGGCCGTCTCGTCGGCGCTGATGGCGTCCTCGGCGAGCTGCTCGACAGCGTCCTCGCTCTTGCGACGACGGAACACGGTCACTGTCCTTCCCGGTCCAAGACCGAATCCAAGACCGAACGCGAATATCTGCTACCTGCTACCCATCGGACCGGCCGAAAACCGCTGCAATCGCACCGCTTCCACCCGCTCGTCGTGCTGCTCGGCGGAACCGAGGCCGCGGCGCATGCTAGACCGCGGCGTGACCGCCGGTCGAGCCGAACCCGCCTTCGGCCCGGACCGAACCCGGGAGTTCACCCACCTCGTGGAAGCGGGCCTTCTCGACCTGCTGGATGACCAGCTGGGCGATCCGGTCGCCCCGCTTGAAGCTGACGGGCTCTCGGGGGTCCAGGTTGACGACGATCACCTTGATCTCACCACGGTACCCGGCATCGACCGTCCCCGGGGCGTTCACCAGTGCAACTCCGCAGCGGACCGCGAGCCCGGACCGCGGGTGCACGAACGCCGCGTAGCCGTCCGGTAGCGCGATGGAGATGCCGGTGGGGAGCAGTGCCCGTTCGCCCGGGGCGAGTTCGGCGTCCACGGTGGTGCGCAGGTCTGCTCCGGCGTCGCCCGGGTGCTCGTAGGCGGGGAGCGGGATCTCCGGGTCGAGCCGGCGGATCAGGATGTCGACGGGCGGGCGGACGGGGTCGGTCACGGGTTCACCTCGAAGGCTCGGGCACGCTTGATCTGGTCCGGGTCGTCCAGGATCTTCTGCACGTCCTCCGGACGACCGTGCGTGGTGAAGTGTTCCAGCTTCACCTGGACGAAGAGTGCCTGTGCCCGGATGGCGACCGGTCCGTCGGGGCCGCCGATGCGGCCCTCGGCGGCGCTGTAGACCTTGCGGCCCTGCACGCCGGTCACCCGGGCGTGGATGTGCAGCACGGAGTCGACGGGGACGGGGCGGACGAAGTCGGTCTCCAGCCGGCCGGTGACGGCGGGGGCGCCGAGCAGCCAGTTGAGCGTGCCGAGGGTCTCGTCCACGGCGCTGACCAGGATGCCGCCGTGGGCCAGGCCGGGGCCGCCCTGGTGGGCCGTCTTGACGGTGAACTGCGCGGTGACGTCGAGGTGTTCGCCCGCGACGGCGGTGAGCTGGAGGCCCTGGGGGTGCTGCGGTCCGCAGCCGAAGCACTCGTCGTAGTGGGAGCCGATGAGGGTGCCGGGCGCGGGGGCCAGCGGGGAGCGTTCGGGGAGGACGGCGTCCGCGGGCGGGGTGGTGGGGGTGGCGATGGGTCCGTTCACGGCGCCGACCCTACCTGCCGGTAGCTTGCCGGGACAGGCACGGATCCGGCCCGGAAACCGGGCCCCGGGGGGCCGCCGCGGTGTGCGGAGCGCCCACAATGGGGGGCATGTACGAGGAACGTCTCACCGTCCCGCGGTTCTGGTGGCTGCTGTCCGTGGCGCTCGGGCTCTCGCTCGCGCTGATCCTGCTCCGGTTCAGCGGGGTGGGCGCGCTGATCGGGCTGGTGGTGGGGGTGGCCGCGGGCGCCGCCGCGCTGAGCGGCTACGGGTCGGCGCGGATCCGGGTGGTGCAGGGCTCGCTGGTGGCCGGCCCGGCCCGGATCCCGCTGGAGGCGCTGGGCGCGGCCGAGGTGCTGAACCCGAAGGAGGCGGTGGCCTGGCGTTCGGTGAAGGCCGATCCGCGGGCGTTCATGCTGCTGCGCAGCTACGTGCCGACGGCGCTGAAGGTCGAGGTGACCGACCCGGCCGACCCGACGCCGTACCTGTACCTGTCGACCCGTTCGCCGCAGCGGCTGGCGGACGCGCTGGCCGAGGCGGCGGCGTCCGCGCGGGGCGCCGGGCGGAGCCGCTGAGCGCGCTTGGCGGAGCCGCTGGGCGGGCCGGGCGAAATCGCCGGACCGTGGGCCGCGGCTGAAAGGTACGCGGCCCGGAGCATGCCGAAAGGGACGGTCCCACCCGGAGGTGGGG
>NZ_JBHUWH010000691.1:0-2932 GCF_042670125.1 Kitasatospora sp. NPDC057198
ACGGTGGCCCGGCTGGACGCCCGCTGGAAGCCGGTGCCCGGCAGCGGGCGGCGGATCGCCTGCGACGCGCTGGCGATCGGGCACGGACTCGTCCCGCAGATCGAACTCGCCACCGAACTGGGCGCCAGGACGGTCGCCGGGCCGGATGGCGCGGTCGCCCTGGAGGTCGACGCCGAGCAGCGCACCAGCGTGCCCGGCCTGTGGGCGGCGGGGGAGACCTGCGGCGTCGGCGGCGCGGACCTGGCGCTGGCCGAAGGGGTGCTGGCCGCCCACGCGGTGGCCGGACGCCCGGCCCCGGCCCGGGAGAAGGCCGTCCGGCGGCGGCGGCGCGCGTTCGCCGAGCTGATGGCCGCCGCGCATGCGCCCGGACCGGACTGGACCGGCTGGGTCACCGACGACACCGACGTCTGCCGGTGCGAGGAAGTCCCGGCGCGGGAGATCCGGACGGCCGTCGAGGAGCTCGGCGCCGGCGACGCCCGGACAGTCAAGCTGCTCACCCGGGCCGGGATGGGCTGGTGCCAGGGCCGGATGTGCGGGCCCGCGGTGGCCTGCCTGTCCGGCGGCGGGGCCGGGCGGCCGGACAGCCGGCCGCTGTCCTGCCCGGTGCCGCTGGCGCAGCTGGCGGAGCTGGTGGAGCCGCGCGAGGCCGGGACGGAGCCGGAGCCTGGTCCGGGGCCGGGGCGGTCGGGCCGGCGCTGAGGGCCGCTGCCGGGCCGGGTGCCGGTCCGTCGTTCCGGTCCGTCGTTCCGGTCGGCCGGGGCGGTTCGGGTGGGCGGGTCGCTCTTGTGGACCCCGCTCGCCCACTTGTAAAATGTCACACATCATATCTAGGGAGACCCCCATGACCCGCACCCCCCACGACCCCGCCCGTCCCTGGCGCGGCATCATGGTCGCCACCACCCTGCCCTTCCGTGACGACCTCACGGTGGACTACGACGCCTACGCCGAGCACGTCCGCTGGCTGATCGACAACGGCTGCGACGGCGTCGTCCCCAACGGCTCGCTCGGCGAGTACCAGACGCTCACCCCCAAGGAGCGCGCCAAGGTCGTCACCACCGCCGTCGAGGCGGCCGGGGACGGCGCCCGGGTGATGCCCGGGGTGGCCGCCTACGGCAGCGCCGAGTCCCGCCGCTGGGCCGAGCAGGCCGCCGAGGCCGGGGCCGGCTCCGTGCTGCTGCTCCCGCCGAACGCCTACCGCGCCGACCACGCCGCGGTGCGCGCCCACTACGCCGAGGTCGCCCGGGTCGGCGTGCCGGTCGTCGCGTACAACAACCCGATCGACACCAAGGTCGACCTCGTCCCGTCGCTGCTCGCCCGGCTGCACGCGGACGGCTCGATCGTCGCCGTCAAGGAGTTCTCCGGCGACGTCCGCCGCGCCTACGAGATCGGCGAGCTGGCCCCCGGCCTGGACCTGCTGATCGGCGCCGACGACGTGCTGCTGGAGCTGGCCGTCGCCGGCGCCGTCGGCTGGATCGCCGGCTACCCGAACGCGCTGCCCGCCGCCAGTGCCGAGCTGTACCACGCCGCGGTCTCCGGCGACCTGGCCACCGCCGTCCCGCTCTACAAGTCGCTGCACCCGCTGCTGCGCTGGGACTCCAAGACCGAGTTCGTGCAGTCCATCAAGCTGTCCATGGACATCGCCGGGCGCCCGGGCGGCCCGACCCGCGCCCCGCGGCTGCCGCTCGTGCCGGAGATCGAGGCCGCGGTGCGCGCCGCGACCGAGAAGGCGCTCGCCGAGGGCCACAGGTAACCGTCCGGCGCGGGTGGTCCGGACCGGCCCAGGGGGGAGCCGGCCCGGACCACCGCACCCCACGACCCGCCGTCAGCCGATTGGAGAGAGCACCGCGATGCGGACCCGTCACGTCTTCCACGCCGTCGACTCGCACACCGAGGGCATGCCCACCCGGGTGGTCACCGGCGGCTTCGGCACCGTCCCCGGCGCCACCATGGCCGAGCGGCGCGCCCACTTCCAGCAGCACCTGGACGGGTTCCGCACGCTGCTGATGTACGAGCCGCGCGGCCACTCCGCGATGAGCGGCGCGATCCTGCAGCCGCCCACCCGGCCGGACGCCGACTTCGGCGTGCTGTACATCGAGGTCTCCGGCCTGCTGCCGATGTGCGGCCACGGCACCATCGGCGTCGCCACCGTGCTGGTCGAGACCGGCATGGTGCCGGTGGTCGAACCGGTCACCACCGTCCGGCTGGACACCCCCGCCGGGCTGGTGGTCGCCGACGTGCGGGTGGAGGACGGCGCCGCGGTCGGCGTCACCATCCGCAACGTGCCCTCGTACTCGGCGGCGCTGGACCGGACGGTCGAGGTGCCCGGCCACGGCACCGTCACCTACGACCTCGCCTACGGCGGCAACTTCTACGCGATCCTGCCGCTGGAGCAGTTCGGGCTGCCGTTCGAGCGCGCGCGCAAGGACGACATCCTGGCCGCCGGGCTGGCCCTGATGGACGCGGTCAACGCCTCGGACGCGCACCGGCCGGTGCACCCCGAGGACCCGACCATCCACGGCTGCCACCACGTCCAGCTGCTCGCGCCCGGCTCGGACGCGGTGCACTCCCGGCACGCGATGGCCATCCACCCCGGCTGGTTCGACCGCTCGCCCTGCGGGACGGGCACCTCCGCGCGGATGGCGCAGCTGCACGCCCGCGGCGAGCTGGCGATCGGCGCCGACTTCCGCAACGACTCCTTCATCGGGACGACCTTCACCGGCCGCCTGGTCGAGGAGACCACCGTGGCCGGACGGCCCGCCGTCGTCCCGACCGTCACCGGCCGGGCCTGGGTGACCGGCACCGCGCAGTACTTCCTCGACCCGACGGACCCGTTCCCGGCCGGCTTCCTGCTGTAGTCACCGCCGCGGCGTCAATTCCCCCTTCGTGAAAGGTACTCGAGCATGACCACGATCGACTCGTACAACCCCGCCGA
>NZ_JBHUWH010000692.1:0-2918 GCF_042670125.1 Kitasatospora sp. NPDC057198
GTGGATGCCCTCCGTGCTGGGCCTGCCCGACGCGGCCTTCCGCCGGGTCGCGGCGGCGAGCCTGCGGGTGGACGCCCGGGCCCGCTCCTCGATGTGGGAGGACCTGCAGCGCGGACGCCCCACCGAGGTCGGCGAGTTGCAGGGCGAGGTGGTCGCGCTGGCCGAGCGGCACAGGCTGCCCGCCCCGGTCAACCGGCGCCTGCTCGAACTGGTCCGCGCGGCCGAGGGCGCGGCCGCGCCACCCGCCTGGTCCGGCCCGGAGCTGCTCGCCGCCCTCGACGCGAAGCCCTGACCCCCGTCCCGCCACGCCACGTCCCGCCACGAGGAGTTGACGCCCCGCCATGACGCAGCAGTGGACCACCCACGGCATCGAACTGCGGCCCGACTCGGTGCACAAGCGCTTCCGCCCGGACGCCGACGGCGAAGCGGAGCGGGAGTGGCGGGCGCTGACCCTGCTCGACCGGCACGCGCCGGGGCTGGCCCCGCGCCCGCTGGCCCGCGCGGACGGCGCCGTCACCATGTCCCGGCTGCCGGGCACCGTGCTGCGCGGCGCCGAGCTGACCGAGGCCCGACTGGACGCGCTGGCCCGCGCGGTGCGGCGGCTGCACGACGCCGTCCCGGGCGACGAGGCGGCCCGGCTGCCCCGGCGGCGCTGGGACGTCCGGGAGTCCGCGGCGGCGGTCTGGAGCCGGGCGGACGCGGTGCGCGGCCCGGCGGCGCGGCGGGCGCTGGCGGCGGGGCTGCGCTGGCTGGACGGCGCGCAGGACGGGCTGTGCGCGGGCGAGTCGTCCTCGGCGCCCGTGCTGGGGCAGGCCGACGGGAACCTCGCCAACTTCCTGTGGGACGGCGCGGACGTCCGCCTGGTCGACTTCGAGGACTCCGGCCGCTCCGACCGCCCGTACGAGCTGGCCGAGATGGTCGAGCACGTCTCCGCCTGGGCGGAGACCCGGCCGGGCGCCGGGCTGGACGCCGGGGCGTTCCTGGCCCGGTACGGGCTCTCCCCCGCCGAGGAGCTGCGGCTGCTGGAGTGCCGCCGCCTGTTCGCCCTGCTGTGGCTGGTGTTCCTCACCGCGGACGCGGCGACGGCGGCCCGCAACCCGCCCGGCACCGGGGAGCGCCAGGCGCTGCGCCTGCTCGACCTGCTCGGCTGAGCACCCGGCGGCGACCGGCCCCCGTCAGACCGGGAGGCTCTTCTCCAGCACCACGCTGGTGTACCGGACCGTCATGCCGACCTTGAGGTACAGGTCGAGCGCGCCCGTCCCGGAGTGCGTCCACAGCGTGCAGTGGCTCAGCCCGGCGTCCCGGCAGGCCCGGAAGGCGTGCTGGAGCAGGTGGCGGGCGATGCCCCGGTGGCGGTGGGCGCGGTCGACGGCCAGGCTGTCCACGTAGCCGTCCGCGCTGCCGGGCTGGTCGAGGGAGAGGGCGACGCCGACCACCCGGCCGTCGGCGTCCGAGACGGCGAGCGGCGAGCGCTCGGGGGCGAAGCTCTCGCGGCGGACGGCGTGCTCGGCCCATTCGGCGAAGTCCATCCGGCGCGCCTTCCAGTCCGCGAAGGCGTCCTCGACCACCCGGTGCGCCTCGTGCTCGTCCCGGGCGTCGCTGGCCCGGAACGGACGGATCGTCACCCCCTCGGGGGCGGGCGGCAGTCCGTCCGCCGCCGGCAGGCCGTCGAGGGCGATCTCCAGCAGCCAGCTGGCGCCCTTGGGCCGGTACCCGTAGGTGCGCAGCATCGCCAGGCCGGTCGCGTCCAGGTCGGCGACCACCTGGACCAGTTTGCCGACGCCCTGTTCGACGGCCCGGCCCTCGATCCACCCGAGCAGGGCGGTGCCGATCCGGCGACCCCGGTGCGCGGGGTGGACGCGGCACTCGCAGCGCCGGTCGCTCCACGCCCAGGCGACCGGGCTCCCGTCCGGGCCGTGCACCAGCACGGTGTCGGCGGCCGGGTCGAAGCCGGGGCGGGCCAGCACCGCGGCGAGTTCCCCGGCGTCCGCCTCCACGGCCGCGCCGCCGTGCAGGTCCCGCTCGCAGGCGTTCAGCAGGTCCAGCAGGGCGGGCAGGTCGGCGGCCGGGTCGAGCGGCCGGGCGGTGTACCCGGCGGGCAACTGGGGCTTGGCCATGGCGGGGGTCCTTCCTCACGGTGGGGACGGGGCGCGGGATCGCCGTCCGGTCAGCCCGCGGTGAGCGTGCGCAGCAGCGCGGGCAGGTGCCGCATGTCGGAGAACAGCACGGTGTCCGGCGCGCCGTCCCCGCCTCCTTCCTGGTACCCGTCCTTCCCGAAGTGGCGGTGCCCGAACTCCCCGCCGGTGAGCGCCCGGGCGGCCGGGCCGGTGGTGCAGCCGAGGCGGCGCATGCCGGCGGCGCGGGCGGCGCGCATCCCGGCGGGGCTGTCCTCGACGACGGCGCAGGCCCCGGGGGCGTGCCCCGTCCCGGCGGCGGCGTGCAGGAAGACGTCCGGGAAGGGCTTGCCGCGGGCGACCTCCTCGGCGCTGAAGATCCGTCCGGCCAGCCGCTCGTACAGCCCGGTGCGGCCCAGGGTGTGCCGCATCTTGGCCTGGCTGCCGCTGGAGGCGACGCAGTGCGGCAGGCCGAGCGCCTCCAGGGCGTCCAGCGCGGCCACGATGCCGTCCACGGGCGCCGGTTCGGCGTCCACCAGCTCGCGGTGGCGCCGCTCGAAGCGCCGCTCCCACTCGGCCGCGGCGGCGGCCCCGAGGCGCTCGCCGACCTGCTGCCGGATCGCGGCGGGGGTGCGGCCGATGAACCGCTCCACCACCTCGTCCGCCCCCAACGGCCGGCCGAGCTCCGCACCGACCTCGACCTGCACCCGCACGGCGATCGGCTCGATGTCGACCAGCACCCCGTCGCAGTCGAATATCACCAGTTCGACGGGTCTCGTCGGCACGTTCACGGTGGTCATTGCG
>NZ_JBHUWH010000693.1:0-2914 GCF_042670125.1 Kitasatospora sp. NPDC057198
CCCCGGGGGAGGGGGTCGGCCGGCGGCCGGGGGAACTGCGGTCAGCGGGCCGGGGTCAGCGGGCGCCGAGCAGGTGCTCGATGGCCAGCTGGTCCAGGCGCTCGAAGGCCATGCCGCGCTCGGCGGCGGCGGTGACGTCGAACTCCTCGAACGCGGAGCGGTCGGCGAGCAGCGCGGCCAGGCCGTCGGCGGCGGTCGGCCGGGCGAGCTCGTCCAGGCGGGCGGCGCGCAGCGCGTCCTGCACCTCGGAGTCGGCGCGGAAGGCCAGCGCGCGCTCCTTGAGCAGCAGGTAGTTGCGCATGTTGCCGGCCGCGGACTCCCACACGCCGTCGAAGTCCTCGGTGCGCGGCGGCTTGAAGTCGAAGTGCCGCGGGCCCTGGTAGTCGGACGACTCCAGCAGGTCGACCAGCCAGAACGCCTGCCGCAGGTCGCCCGCGCCGAACCGGAAGTCCTGGTCGTACTTGATGCCGGACTGGCCGTTCAGGTCGATGTGGAACAGCTTGCCCGACCACAGCGCCTGGGCGATGCCGTGCGGGAAGTTCAGGCCGGCCATCTGCTCGTGGCCGACCTCCGGGTTCAGGCCGACCAGCTCGGGGCGCTCCAGGCGGTCGATGAAGGCCAGCGCGTGGCCGATGGTCGGCAGCAGGATGTCGCCGCGCGGCTCGTTCGGCTTCGGCTCGATCGCGAAGCGCAGGTCGTAGCCCTGCTCCGTGACGTAGTCGCCGAGCAGGTCGAACGCCTCCTTGAGGCGGTCCAGCGCCACCCGGACGTCCTTGGACGCGCCGTGCTCGGCGCCCTCGCGGCCGCCCCAGGCCACGTACACGGTGGCGCCCAGCTCGACCGCGAGGTCGATGTTGCGGATGGTCTTGCGCAGCGCGTAGCGGCGCACGTCCCGGTCGTTGGCGGTGAACGCGCCGTCCTTGAAGACCGGGTGGGTGAACAGGTTGGTGGTGGCCATCGGCACCCGCAGGCCGGTGGACTCCAGGGCGGCCCGGAAGCGCTTGACGATGGCCTCGCGCTCGGCGTCCGAGGAGCCGAACGGGACGAGGTCGTCGTCGTGGAAGGTCACGCCGTACGCGCCGAGGGCGGCCAGCTTCTCGACCGTCTCGACCGGGTCCAGGGCCGGGCGGGTGGCGTCGCCGAACGGGTCGCGGCCCTGCCAGCCGACCGTCCACAGACCGAAGGTGAACTTGTCGTCGGGGGTGGGGGTGAGCTGGCTCATCGCGTACTCCAAACGCTGGTGATCGACCGGGTGGATCGACCGAGGGATCGACCGGTGGCCCGACGCGGATCGGGCCCGGCACCGACGGTAACCCGGATTGGGGGCTATTCGTAAGGCCGGAAGACAAATTAGTATGGCCGGGCCCGCGAGGGGAAGCCCCCACGCGGAACGCACCGCACCCACCCCTCCGGAAAACGCTTCCCGCGGGGCCCGGACGACCGCAGACAGGAGCAACGCCCATGGCACACCCGCAGGTGGTGATCGGCGTCGACAGCTCGACCCAGTCCACCAAGGCACTGGCCGTCGACGCCGAGACCGGAAAGGTCCTCGGCGAGGGCCGCGCCCCGCACCGGGTCGACTCCCGGCACGGCCAGGAGAGCGACCCCGACCAGTGGTGGGACGCCCTCACCACCGCCGTCGCCGCCACCGGCTGGGCCGACCGCGCCCAGGCCCTCGCCATCGGCGGCCAGCAGCACGGACTGGTCACCCTGGACGCCGCCGGACGCCCCGTCCGCCCCGCCCTGCTCTGGAACGACGTCCGCTCCGCGCCCCAAGCCGCCGAACTGGTGCGGAAGTTCGGCGCCCAGTGGTGGGCCACCGAGATCGGCAGCGTCCCCGGCGCCTCCTTCACCGCCGCCAAGTGGGCCTGGCTGCGCGCCACCGAACCCGGCAACGCCGACCGCACCGCCGCCGTCCGCCTCCCGCACGACCACCTCACCGAACGCCTCACCGGCACCGCCACCACCGACCGCGGCGACGCCTCCGGCACCGGCTGGTGGACCCCCGACGGCTACCACGCCGCCGTCCTCGACCACATCGGGCTCGACCCCGCGCTGCTCCCCGCCGTCACCCCCGCCGGCACCGCCGCCGGACACGCCCTCCCCGGCGGACCGCTGCGCCCCGGCACCCCGATCGCCACCGGCACCGGCGACAACATGGCTGCCGCCCTCGGCCTCGGCCTCACCCCCGGCACCCCCGTGCTCAGCCTCGGCACCTCCGGCACCGTCTACACCGTCGCCCGCAACCGGCCCGCCGACCCCACCGGCACCGTCGCGGGCTTCGCCGACGCCCTCGACGGCTGGCTCCCGCTCGCCTGCACCCTCAACTGCACCCTCGCCGTCGACCGGATCGCCACCCTGCTCGGCCGCGACCGCCAGGACGTCGAACCCGGCGGCACCGCCGTCCTGCTGCCCTACCTCGACGGCGAACGCACCCCCGCCCTCCCGCACGCCAGCGGCCTGCTGCACGGCCTGCGCCACGACACCACCCCCGGCCAGCTGCTCCAGGCCGCCTACGACGGCGCCGCGTACTCGCTGCTCGCCGCCCTCGGCGACGTCCTCGCCGTCGACGGAGCCGTTGAAGGGCCCGGCGCCGCCGACCCCGAACAGCCGATCCTGTTGATCGGCGGCGGCGCCCAGGGCCGGGCCTGGCAGGACACCGTCCGCCGGCTCTCCGGCCGCCCCGTCCAGCTGCCCGCCGCCCGCGAACTGGTCGCCCTCGGCGCCGCCGCCCAGGCCGCCGCACTGCTCACCGGCGAGCGCGCCGACGCCGTCGCCCGCCGCTGGGGCACCGCCGACGGCCCGGTGCTGCCCGCCCTCGCCCGGGACGACGCCGCACTCGAACGGATCGCGACTACCATTTCGCAGGCGGCCGCCCTGCAGGGGGACGGCGCGCCCTGACGGCACACCGCAC
>NZ_JBHUWH010000694.1:0-2906 GCF_042670125.1 Kitasatospora sp. NPDC057198
CCGCGGGGGCGACCGGCTCCGGTCGTCGAGAGGGACGGGCGAAGGTTGCCTGACGCGGCACTAGGATCGCGGGCGGGGGTGGTCGGTGATTCGGGTACTGCTGGCCGAGGACATGCACATGGTGCGCGGGGCACTGGTGGCGCTGCTCGGGATGGAGCGGGACATCGCGGTGGTCGCGGAGGTCGAGCACGGGGACGCGGTGCTGCCGCAGGCGCTCGCGCACCGGCCGGACATCGCGGTGGTCGACCTCGACCTGCCGGGGACGGACGGGCTCACCGCCACCGCGGAGCTGCGCCGCCGGCTGCCCGACTGCCGGGTGCTGATCCTGACCGGGCACGGCCGGCCGGGGACGCTGCGGCGGGCGATGGACGCCGGGGCGTCCGGGTACCTGCTGAAGGACGCGCCGCCGGCCGAACTGGCCCGTGCGATCCGGACGGTGGCGGCGGGCGGCCGGGCCGTCGACCCGCAGCTCGCGGCCGCGGCGCGCCGGGCGGTGGACTGCCCGCTGACCCCGCGGGAGGCGGAGGTGCTGCGGCTGGCCGCCGAGGGCGCCGAACCGGCGGAGATCGCGGCCCGGCTGTTCCTGTCCGCGGGGACGGTCCGCAACTACCTGACCACGGTGGTGACCAAGCTCGGCGCCCGCAACCGGGTGGACGCGGTCAGACTGGCGCAGGAGGCGGGCTGGCTGGTCTGAGCGCAGCCGCCGGCACCACCGCCAGCAGGCGGAACGTCCCGTCGGGCTCCCGGGCGGCGGTCAGCCGGCCGTCCAGCTCGGCCAGCCGGCTGCGCAGGTTGCGCAGCCCGGTGCCCCGGCCGTCCGCACCCGCGCCGGTGGTGCCCGCTCCGGTCGTGCCACTCGCGCCGTCGTTGACGATCAGCAGGCGCAACTCCCGCCCCTCCTCGGTCAGTTCGACGCGGCAGCGGCGGACCTTCGCGTGCCGCAGCATGTTGCTGACCGCCTCGCGCAGCACCGTCGCCAGCACCGTGTCCACCGGCCCGGCCGGCACCCGGGCGTCCAGCGCGGCGGTCAGCTCGATGCCGGCCGCGGCGAGCAGCGGCTGGGCCGTCGCCAGCTCGCCCGGCAGCGACAGCTCCGGGTAGCCGTCCGCGACGTCCCGGACGTCCGCCAGCGCCCGCCGGGACACCTCCAGCAGCGCGGTCAACTCCTCGACGGCGCGCTCGGGTTGGTGCGCCACCAGGCGGATCGCCAGCTCGCCCTTCAGGGCGATCGCGGACAGGCTGTAGCCCAGCAGGTCGTGCACGTCCCGGGAGAAGCGGATCCGCTCCCGGGCCACCGCCAGCCGGGCCAGCAGCTCGCGTGCCTCGTGCAGTTCCACCACCAGCGTCGCCAGCCTGGTCAGGCCGAACAGCATCGCCCCGGTCAGCAGCGTCGAGGTGGTCAGGTACGCCACGGTCTGCACGTCGTAGTGCAGCAGCTGCCCGGTCACCGTCATCGACGCCGCCACCGCGCCGTACGCCGCCCAGTTCCAGCGCGGCGGCAGCACCAGCGTCGCCGACCCGGCCAGGAAGCCGCCGGCCGCGCCCCACAGCCCGCCGTAGAACACGACCGGCAGGTACGTCAGCACCGCCTGCAGGCCCAGCGTCCACCCGCCGATCCGGCCGCGCAGCCGCGCCAGGCCGGGCAGCGAGTGCACCACCTGGCAGCCGCAGACGGCGAGGAAGCACAGCAGACCCCACACCCGGCCCCACCGGGAGGGGTGCAGCGTCATCAGGTTGACCGCCATCTGCACGGTGAACGCGCAGAGGAAGACCCACAGCAGCACCA
Organism: Kitasatospora sp. NPDC057198; assembly: GCF_042670125.1. NCBI lineage: Bacteria > Bacillati > Actinomycetota > Actinomycetes > Kitasatosporales > Streptomycetaceae > Kitasatospora > Kitasatospora sp. NPDC057198. The sequence continues at coordinate 1,787 of NZ_JBHUWH010000694.1, forward strand.
GGGCGAACCTCGGTGCCCGAGCCCGCTCCGGCGGCCCGTCCCCGTCACCGCCCCCGTTCCCGTTCCCGTCCCCGGGCATGCGGATCCCCTCCCGGTCCGTCGGCGAACGGACCGAGCCTACGGGGACCCGGCGGGGACGGCGGCGCGAATCGTGAAGATCTCACTGTCCCGGCCCGCCGCGCGGCTGCCAGGCTCTGCGGTGCGTCCCCCCGCCCGCCCGACCGCCGAGAGGAGGCGGAACACCGTGCAGATCGGTCTGTTGGGGCCCTTTACCGCCGACCACCAGCGGCAGCCGTTCGCCCCGAACGCCGCCAAACCGCGCCAGCTGCTCGCGCTGCTCGCCGTCCACGCCCGCCAGGTCGTCCCCGTGCACGCCCTGGTCGACGAACTGTGGGACCAGCACCCGCCGCGCACCGCCGCCGCCACCGTCCAGACCTACGTCCTGCAACTGCGCCGCCTGCTCGCCCGCGCCCTCGGCGACGCCGGCGCCGCCCGGGCCGCCCTCGCCACCCGCTACGGCGGCTACCTGCTCGACCTGCCGCCCGACGGCCTCGACAGCGCCGGGTTCGAACGGCTGGTCCGGCTCGGCCGGGCCGCCCTCGACCGCGGCGAGGACCACGCCGCGTCCGCGCTGCTCTCCCGGGCGCTGGACGTCTGGCGCGGCGGCGCGCTGGTCGACGTGCAGCGCGGCCCCGCGCTGGCGATCGAGGCGATGCGCCTGGAGGAGGCCCGGCTCACCGCCCGCGAGGCCCGCATCGACGCCGACCTGCGGCTCGGCCGGCACGCCGCGCTGCTGTGCGAACTCACCGCGCTGTGCGCCGCCCACCCGCTGCACGAGGGGCTGCACGCCCGGCTGATCCTCGCCCAGTACCGCTCCGGCCGGGCCTGGCAGGCGCTGGAGACGCACGGCCGGCTGCGCACCGTCCTGGTCCGCGAGCTCGGCATCGAACCGTCCGCGCCGCTGCGCCGCCTGTACGGGCAGGTGCTCACCGCGGACCCGCTGCTCGACCCGGCGGTCTGAACCGGGCCGGGCCGCCGGGCCGCCGGGCACCGGGTACCGGGGGCCGGACGCCGCCGCGCGCGGCCCCCGGCGCCCCGGACCGCCCCGTCAGCGCCCCGC
>NZ_JBHUWH010000695.1:0-2887 GCF_042670125.1 Kitasatospora sp. NPDC057198
GGACGGCCCCTTCCGGGTGACGGGTACCCGTGGAACGGGTAACGGGTGTCGGTGGCGGTGGGTCAGGCGGCGGCGGGGAGGTCGAGGCCGCGGGTGGTGACCAGGTGGGCGGTGCCGTCGACGAGGCGGTAGGAGAGGCCGACGACGGCGGTGGTGCCCGCGGCGACGGCGGCGGCGAGGGCGTGGGAGCGGTCGAGCAGCAGGGCGACGGTGTGCCGTATGTGCTCGTCGATGAAGTCGGAGTTGTCGGTGTAGCCCGCGGCGTTGGCGGCCAGCACGCTGGGGGTGACCCGCTCGATGACGTCGCGGACGAAGCCGTCGCCGCTGGAGCCGGCCGCGACGGCCTCCCGGGTGGCGCCGACGGCGCCGCAGGAGTCGTGGCCCAGGACGATCACGAGCGGGGTGCCCAGCAGGCTCACGCCGTACTCGATGCTGCCCAGCACCTCCGGGCCGAGCACGTGGCCGGCGGTGCGGACCACGAACAGGTCGCCGAGGCCCTGGTCGAAGATGATCTCGGCGGCGAGCCGGGAGTCGGAGCAGCCGAACAGCACCGCGAACGGGGCCTGGGAGGGGGCGGTCTGGGCGCGGCGGGCGGCGTCCTGGTTCGGGTGGCGCGGGGTACCGGCGACGAACCTGCCGTTGCCCGCCAACAGCATGTCGAAGGCGGCCTGGGGAGTGAGGTGATCGGCGTCAGTCATGCCCGCAGACTACGTCCCCCGTCCGCCGCCGGTCGCGTCCGGGCCACCTCCTGGACGTTCCGACACCGGGCGCAAGCCATGATCAAACGGCGCATAGCGGCCGGAATCGTCCGGATATCGTGGCCGTGACGGCGATAATCGCCGCCGCACCGGACAGCTGGTACGAATACCATCGGTCCGGGGGCGGTCGCGGAGCGGCGTTGACCGGCGCCGACCGCCGGAACGCGCCGCAGCGGGCGGAGCGAGAGGGAGCGAGGGGGAGCGGTGGGGACGACGGACGAGGGGCACCCGGCGCAGTTCGATGCGGTGCCGTTCGATGCGGTGCCGTTCGACGCGGTGCCGTTCGACGCGGCGCTGTTCGACGCGGTGCTGTTCGACGTGGACGGGGTGCTGCTGGACTCGCTGCCCGCCTACCGCCGGATCTGGACGGCCTGGGCCGCACCGCACGCCCTGGACGCCGAACACGTCTGGCGGCACACCTTCGGCCGCCGCCCCGAGGACACCGTCCGCGAGGTCGCCTCCGCCCTCGACCCGGCCGCCGAGCGCCGCGTCCTGACCGCGCTGATGCACCGTGAGGGCGACGCCGCCTTCCCCGCCGCGGACGGCGCCGCCGAACTGCTGGCGGCGCTGCGTCCGGGCGGCTGGGCGCTGGTCACCTCGGGCGTCCGCGAAACGGTGCGCCGCAGGTTCGCGCTGGCCGGGCTGCCGCTGCCCGCGGTGCAGGTGTACGGGGACGACGTGCGGGAGGCCAAGCCGCACCCCGAGCCGTACCTGCTGGCCGCGCGCCGGCTGGGCGTCGACCCGCGGCGCTGCCTGGTGGTGGAGGACGCCCCGGCGGGCGTCGCGGCGGGCGCGGCGGCCGGGTGCACGGTGATCGGCCTGACGCTCTCCCACCCGCCCGCGGCGCTGCCCGGGGCGGCGCTGTGCGTGCCCTCGCTGCGGGCGGCGGGGGCGGAGTTGGCGCGGCTGCTGGGGCCGGGGCCGGGGCAGCGGACGGGGCAGCGGGGCGGCGGGGTGGCGGGGCGCCCCGGCGGCCGTCAGCCGAGGTCGGTGTAGCGGTCGGGGACGAAGGCGCGCAGCGCGGCGGACAGCCCGCGCCCCCGGTCGGGCAGCTGGTCCAGGCGCAGCAGGACGTGGCCCGGGTGGCCGCCGTCGACGAAGCCGCGCGGGAACGGCAGGACGCTGCCGGGCGCGGCGTACACCACCAGGTGCGGGTGCGCCTCGACGCCGTGCGGGAGGCGGCCGGTGGTGACGGCGCCGATGTCGGACCAGCGGGCGAACACCTCCGGCTCCGCGGGCTCGCGCAGCCCGATGCCGTCCGGGCCGATCCGCAGCCGCAGCGGGCGCGACTGGCGGCGGACCATCCGTACGGACGCCCAGCACAGCGGGGCGGCGAACGGCAGGCCCAGCACGGCGAGCGGCGCGGAGCCGAGCGCGCGGCCGAGGGCGACGGCGACGACCGGCGGGACGGCGCAGATCGCGGCGGCGGTGGCGGTGACGGCCAGCCGGACGGCGGTGCTGTTCCGGCGGGCGGTGAACTGCCGTTCGACGCCGCCGAGTTCGGGCGGCCGGATGTCGCGGGGGCCGGGCGGCAGCAGGTGCCGGGGTGCGGTCTCGAACCGGGGCCCGGCGAACTCCCGCAGGGCGCCGACGAGTTCGGCCCGCGGCTGGTCGAGGTCGGCGCAGTCGAGCAGGGTGTGCTCGCGCGGGTCGGCGGCGCCGCGCCCGCGGGCGCGGGGCAGTTCGGCGCCCGGGGCGAGCCGCAGCACCAGCCGGGGCGGGGAGACGCCGGATCCGTGGTCCTCGGCGGACCGCGGCGGGTGCCGCAGCGCGATCGACTCGACGACTTCCCAAGGGAGTTGGGCGTCGTGCAGGGTGATTCCGGTGTCGTCCAGGCGGAGCCGGAAGGGCCTGCGCAGGCGGCGCAGTTCGGAGGCGCCGCGCAGCAGCAGGCCCGCGCACAGGACGAGCAGGGCCAGCGCGCCACGGCGGGCTCCTCCGCCGTCGGCCGCGACGGCCCAGGCCGCGGTGCCGAGCACGCCGGGTGCGGACCAGCCGACCAGGCGCCGCCCGCGTCGGCGGATCCGCCCGCTGATGGTGAACTCCATGCCCCCGCCCGTCCGTTGGGCCCGCCCGGTGGGGCAATCCTGCCCGCCGCCGCCCCGTCCGGACCGCCCGGGGCGCAGGCG
>NZ_JBHUWH010000696.1:0-2845 GCF_042670125.1 Kitasatospora sp. NPDC057198
CCCAGAGGTCGCAGGTTCAACTCCTGTCCCCGCTACTCAGTAGCACGAAGGCCCGGAGGCACCAGCCTCCGGGCCTTCGCCGTGTCCGGCCGGGCGGGGTCGAATAAATCCGTTGCCCGGGTCGGTGGGCGGTGCCTATGGTGGCCGCACACTGAAAGGAGGTGATCCTGAGTTGAGTTCCATCAGGATGCGTGAGGTGGCTGCTCGCTAGAGCCGCCCCTGCCTGTGCAGCGGTGAGGCCGTCGAGGTCTCCGGCTCAGGCTAATTCCCAGCAGTCACCCGGCCCGTGGGCTCACCGGTACATCCCCGGTGCCTCGGCGTCCGTCCCCCATGGGGGCGGCCCGAGGAGCAGCCCACGGGCCGTCTGCGTTCCCGGCCCCGGCCCCGGATCCCGGCCCGGCCGTTCCGGCGGGAAGCCGTGCCCGCGGGCCTTCGCGGTGACGGCGATGGCTTTGTTCACGTGAAGTAGCAGCGTTTGGCCAGCGGTTAGCAATCTTGAACGGTGCGGATGTTCGCGAGAAATGAAGTCGGCCTACGGGACGCCCCTCTCATGCGGATCTTGCTGGCCCCGTAGAAGGGCTGCTGGTCGGCTTGTTCTACGGGAAGTTGGGCAGTGGCGCTGTCGGCGGACACTCCTACGGTGAGCACAAAGATCATCGGTGGAGTGGGGCGGGAGGCTGTCGTGGGCTGGTGGAACAGGAAACCTGGGGACCGGGAGCGGTGGGTGCTGGATCCGCTGGTGGGTGTGGGGCCTCTGCGGTTCGGGATGGATCCGCAGCAGGTCCAGGACGTGCTGGGGGAGAAGTGCAGCTCTGCCCTGAGTGAGGGCGGCTGGATGTCCGAGGCCAGGCAGGTGGCCAGCGGGGACTACAGCGGGCTCGGGCTGACTGTGTTCTACAGGCCGGGCCGCCGCTTGGCCGCGGTGGCGATCAGCGCGATGGATGGTCCGCTGGTGCGCCTGGGGGAGGTCGAGCTCGTCGCCAGGACACCCTCAGCCGCGAGTGCGGACCTGCGCCGCCTTGCCCAGGAGAAGCCGGTCAAGGTACGGGCAAACCGGCACGGCGAGGCGGAGGTACCGGCCTGGGGCGTCTCCCTGCACGTCACTCAGGAGTTGGGCCAGGGCCCCGACGGGTACGCCCAGCGCAAGGACAGGGTGATCACCGGCCTGCTGGCCACCGGCCCCGAATGGGCCGACGACCTCTGGAACGCCAAGCCGGTCGCCGATCGGTTCGGGCTCCGCAACGAACGGGCCGATCCGGGACCGTGGCCGGTGACCCCCGACGAAGACCGTCCGCGCTGGCAGTGCGCGCCGCACGAGGGAGTCGGCCCGCTGCGCTTCGGGATGAGCCCGCAGCAGGTGTCGGCCGCCCTGGACGGCGAGGCACCGACCGAGAGCTGGGGCCACTACTCCTTCCCAGCAGGCAGCCTTTGGGAGGGCCAAGGCAGTCCCGACGAGTGGCACATCAGCAAGGAGTACTACGCCCAGGCCGGGGTGAGCGTGCACTACCTCTACGAGTCCCAGGCGCGCAGAGGCAGTGCGCTGGTCCAGGTGAGCGTTCATGGCCGCACCGGCCCCCAGGTGATCTTCGACGGCATCGAACTGATCGGGCGCAAGCCCTCTGCCGTCGATACCGACATCAACCGCTGCACCCAGGACAGAGACTTGGATCTGCGCATAGGTGGCGACTGGGACCTCAGCTTGGGCGACTCCGAGGTGTGGGTACGGGCGGAACGGGCCGGAGACGCCTCGGTCAGCGCAGCTTCCTTCTGCGTCAAGGACTTGGAGTATCGCGGCGGCTGACAGCGGAACTGCAGGCCGGAGAACAGGCCAGTGCGGCCACCCCACCCGTTCTGCGCGATCGTCCGAGCCACGCACGCTCCGATGCTGGCCAGGCAAGTACCCGCTGACGTCAAAACTCGTGAACATCGCCCACCCATGGTTCGGGGCGCCTCCCGAACTCCTGAACAGCTGACGCCACAACTCGTGTAGAAAGCCACGGCGAGGACGGGCAGCAGCAGGGCGAGGGCGAGGGCGAACCAGGGCGGGGCGATGGCGGGGCGCCTACCCGGTCGCGGTGCGCGCGCCGCGCGGTGCCTGGGTGCCGTCCCGGGCGTGCCGCGGGCGCAGGGCCAGGACGCTGCCGGTCCGGCCGGTGCGCAGGACGCGGCTGGTGATGCGGTGGTGGCGCAGGGCGGCGCGCAGTTCGGTGAGGTGGGGGCAGGGGCGGCCGCGTTCGTCGTGCAGGGGGTAGACCCGTACCTCGCCGTCGGGGGCGGTGACCCGGGCGAGTTCGCGCAGTGCGCGGAGCTGGTCGGCGGGGCCGAAGACGGCCGGGTAGGCGAACAGCAGGTAGGAGCTGAGGGTGAGGGCGAAGGTGCCGTCGGCGAACGGGAGCCGGGGCAGCGCGGCGGCGACGTAGCGCTCGGGGCGGACGGCGGCGTCGGCGGCGAACAGCCGGCGGGCGCGGTCCCAGCTGCGCAGGTACTTCTCGGGGCGCCGCCGGCGGTCGGCGGGGAGGTGGCCGCGGGGGTCGCGCCGGATGGCCTCGGCCATGACCGCGCGGCCGTCGGCGGCGAGTCCGGCGAGGCGGCGCGGGCCGAGCGCGTAGCCGGGGTCGGCGGCGACCACCTCGCAGCCGAGCGCGCGGGCCTCGGCGGCGAGGGCGGCGGCACCGCCGGGGCAGTCGAGGACGGGGCCGGACAGGTGGCTCAGGTCGGCGCGGGTGAGGCCGAAGCAGGCGCAGTACTCGTCCAGCGGGCGGGAGGTGACCAGCACCGGCGGGGCGGCCGCGGGCCCGGACGGGGCGGCCGCGGGCCCGGACGGGGCGGCCGCGGGCCCGGACGG
>NZ_JBHUWH010000697.1:0-2845 GCF_042670125.1 Kitasatospora sp. NPDC057198
TGGTCCTGGTGCGCCGGGCCACGCTGGTCGGCGTGGCCGGGCTCGTGCGCGCCCCGCCGCGCCTCCCCGGCCCGGCCGCTCTCGCCGAGCAGCCGGATCAGGGCGCGCAGCGCGCCCCGGTCGCCGTCCGCGGCCAGGGCGCGCAGTTCCGGCGCCCGTCCCTGTTCCCGCAGCGCCCGGTGGAGCCTGCGCCGCGCGTGGACGTCCGTCCGCCCCAGCCGCTCCAGTTCCTCCAGGCGGCCCGCGGCGACGAGCAGGTCCATGTGCCACAGGTGGCTGTTGTGCGCCTGGTAGTCGGCGGAGTGGCACTCGGCCTGTGCGCTCACCAGGGCGATGGCCGCGTCCCAGTCGCCGCGCCGCACCGCCTCCTCGACCGCCCCGGGCCCGGCCGCGTCGTCGTCCGGCTCCGTCCTCACGCCTGCCCCCGCTGTCCGGCCGCCGCCCGCCAGCGCTCGTACAGTTCGGCGTCCCGCTCCCCCAGCAGGATCCCGCTCAGCACCATCTCCAGCATCACGCGGTCGAACTCCTCCGGCGCCCGCCCGTACCGCTCGGGGTTCCGCTCCACCAGCACCTCGGCGATCCGCCAACCCCGGCCGGCGAGTTGTTCGAAGGTGGCCGCGTAGATCTGGTGGCCCGTCCAACTGCGGTGCACGTGCACGGTGTCGCCCTCGGTCAGGACGTCCCACCTGTCGTCCCTGCCGTCCGAGCGCAGGCCGCACTTGATCCGCGCCCAGTCGGCGTCCGACCAGATCCGCTCCGGCCGCACCGGGAGGGGCTGCGGACGGGAGAGCGGGTGCAGGGGGACGGGGAAGTCGGCGCGGGTGAGGGGTTCGGCTCCGGGCGGCATCCCGCGATGGTAACCGCCGCGCCCGACCCGCCCGACCCGCCCGGCCGCCCTCCGCCCGCCGGCCGGGCTCAGAGCAGCAGCACGACCGCCACGACCAGCCCGGCCAGGACGAGCGCGCCGAGCACCGAACCGGCGACGGTCAGGCCGAGGCGGGTGGCCGGGTCCATCCGGCGGGTCCAGCCGGTACCGTCCATCACCTCGGCCACCAGGTCGGTCAACTCGGTGGAGTCGAACCGGTATTCGGCCACGTTCACGCCGTCCGGGCCGACCGTGCGGTAGCGGCGGGTCTGCTTGGAGACCAGGGTGCCCCGCGTGCTGCTCCGCGAGGCGGAGACCTGCAGGCCGCCCGGTCCGACACCGGCCCGCCAGCTGAGCTCGGTGAGCCGCTGTTCCCGGGTGTAGGTGCGGGCCGCCGGGTCGAAGCGCAGCAGGATCCGGTAGTCGATGGAGATCCGCTGCTCGTACAGGAAGCCCCGCCAGTGCGTGTCCGCGAGGTCGAGTTGCAGCAGCAGCCCGCCCTCGTCCCGGGTCACCGTGTACGGCGTGCCTTTCGTCCGGGCCGCGAACGCCTCGTACAGGCCCTCCGGCTCCGGCCCGCGCTCGGCTTCGGACACCTCGCTCATCCGCCGTTCCCTTCCGTTCGGCCGATCGGACGCGTCAACCTACCAAGCCCGCTCCGCCGCCCTCCGGCCACTCCCCCCGTTACCTAATCCGATGTGTGGGCAGTCCCAGAACGTCCGACAGAAGGCCGCTTTGGGGTTGCTTGCCGTGGTGGATGCCTGGTCTCTCCCCTGGCCCGTGAGGTCTTGCGACAGAGCGGCGCCATCACGACCGAAGCGGGTGTCGCGGTGTCCCGGCCAGCACCGGGTTGGACGCCTTTGTCTCCATCGACCTGCGAGGTCTTGACACAGGCCGGCGCCGATCGGCGCTTGCGGGGCCGCCGCGACGCCTGCCGGTGACCGTACTGTCGTGGTCGTGGCGCGAGCCCGCTCCAGGGCCGACCCCTTGATCGTTCTCCGCGAGCCGTCGAGCTCTGGTGAAGACGGGGGCCCCTGGAGCGCGCTGGTGTCACGAACGGCTACTGAGATGGCGAACCACCGAGTCCTGGGATTAGGTCGCCGCGTGACCCGCATGTGCTCGTGACCTGCGAAAACAGGCAACAAGGGAGGATCGGATGGAGATCTTCTGCGGCATCGACTGGGCCGAGTCGCACCACGACGTCGCCCTGGTCGACGACATGGGCCGGCTGCTGGCCAAGCGCCGGATCACCGACGACGCGGCCGGCTACCGGCTGCTGCTCGACCTGCTCGCCGAACACGGCGACAGTCCCGAGGAGCCGATCCCGGTGGCGATCGAGACCAGCCGCAGTCTGCTGGTCGCAGTCCTGCGCACCGGCATCCGGAAGGTGTACGCGATCAACCCGCTGGCTGCCGCCCGCTACCGCGACCGCCACGGCGTCTCCCGCAAGAAGTCTGACCCAGGCGACGCTCTGGTGCTGGCCAACATCCTGCGCACCGACATGCCCATGCATCGGCCGCTGCCCGCCGACACCGAGCAGGCCCGCGCGATCACCGTGCTCGCCCGCGCCCAGCAGGACGCCGTCTGGAACCGCCAGCAGCCCGCCAACCAGATCCGCTCGCTGCTGCGCGAGTACTACCCCGCCGCCCTGGAAGCCTTCCAGCACAAGGCCGGCGGCCTCGCTCGCCCCGACGCCCGCGAAGTCCTCGCCACCGCGCCCACCCCGGCGAAGGCCGCCAAGCTCACCTTGGTGCAGTTGCGGGCCGCGCTCAAGCGGGCTGGTCGCACCCGCGGCATCGACGCCGAGGCCGAGCGCCTGCGCGAGGTCTTCCGTGCCGAGTACGCCCGCCACCCCGAACTCGTCGAAGCCGCTCTCGGCCGGCAGCTCCTCGCCCTCCTGGTGCAGCTCGACGCGGCCTGCCAGGCCGCCGACGACCTCGCCGACGCCGTCGAAGAAGCCTTCCGCGGGCACCCGGACGC
>NZ_JBHUWH010000698.1:0-2841 GCF_042670125.1 Kitasatospora sp. NPDC057198
CAGCCGGTACCGAGCGCGCGGGCGCCTTGCTGTCGCGGGCTCCGCACCGCGTCGCGGGTGTTCAGTTGACGGACCGGAGGATGACGTCCTCGTAGTCGCAGCCGGGGTCCTCCGCGCCGTACGCCTCGGTGTCGGGACCGATGCCGATGCCGGTGTCGATGTCGGGGCCAGAGCCGGTGTCGGGGCCGGTGCCTGGGTGGGACGGTTCGGCCAGGGCGTCGGCGAGCGCCTCGGCGAAGGCGTCGGCGGCCTCGTCGGGCAGGAGGTCGGCGGGCCGGAACTCGGTCCGTTCTGCGATCCGTTCGGCGGTTCGTCCAGTGTGGGTGTCCATGGGTCCATAGTGGTTCGGGCCGCCGGTGCGGGCCCGCTGCCCGGCCGCAGAGCCCCCCGATCGGGTGTACGGGCGGGGCCCGCCCCGGTCGGCGGCCGCCACCCGGTCGGCGGGTGCGGACAACCCGTGCGCGCGAACCCGGCTGGCCGGGGCGGGGGCGCGACCATAGCTTCGAGGCGGCGGACGTGCCGCATGCCGTCCGCGACCGCGACGTCCGGAAGCCGGCTCCTCTCCAATGACTGCTCTCCTCGCTCCGACCCGCCCGCTGGTGCGGGTCGCCGCCGTTCTGCTGTCCTGCGCCGCCTCGGTGCCCGCCGCGCTGGCCGCCGCCCCGGCGGCCGCCGCCCCCACCGGTCCGACCGTGTACCGGGTCCCACCCGGCTCGTCCGTGCAGGCCGCGCTGGACGCGGCCGCCCCGGGCGACGTGGTGGAGCTGGACGCGGGCCGCTACCCGGGCAGCGTGACCCTGGCCACCGACGGCGTGACCCTGCGCGGCCGGGGCGCCGCCACCGTCCTGGTGCCCGAACCGGCCGACCAGAGCAGTTGCGCGCGGGCCGGCGACGGCGTCTGCGTGACGGGCAGCGCGGACGAGCGGGGCGTGCCGGTGCGGACGCTGTCGGGCACGGTGGTGGAGTCGCTGACGGTGGCCGGCTTCCCGCGCAACGGCATCGGCGCGGCCGTCACCGACCGGCTGACGGTGCGCAGGGTGACGGTGCGCGACAACGGGCGGCAGGGCATCAGTGTCGAGATGTCGACGCGCACCGCGCTGACCGACAACGAGGCCCGGGACAACGGCCAGGCCGGGATCTTCGTCGCCAACTGGTACGACCGCAAGGGCGGCGCCCTGGAGACGCGGGGCACCGAGGTGTCCGAGAACCGGCTGGCCGGCAACCGGATCGGCCTGCAGCTGCGCCGGGTCCGCGGTCTGACGGTGGAGGCGAACCTGGCGTTCGGCAACTGCGGCGGCGTCTTCGTGGTCGGTGACGACGGGGTGCCGCGGGCCGGGGCGCTGACCGTCCGGGACAACGTGGTGCGGGCGAACAACCGGTACTGCCCGCCGATCCCGCGGCTCGACTCCGTCCAGGGCACCGGCATCCTGCTGACCGGCACCGAGGACGTCACGGTCTCCGGCAACCAGGTCACCGACCACACCGGAACGTCCCCGATGTCGGGCGGCATCGTGCTCTACCCGAGCGCGGTCGGCGCGCCCAACGCCCGAGCCACCGTCACCGGCAACGCGCTGCGCGACAACCTGCCCGCCGACCTCGCTGACCGGGACCCGCGCGGCACCGGCAACGCGTTCACCGAGAACGCCTGCGGCACCTCCGAACCAGCCGGCCACTGCTGACCGGCTCTCCCCGTTCCCCCTCCGACGAAGTTCCCCTCCGACGAAGTTCCCCCCTCAGACGAAAGGCCCGTGCCCAATGACCACCGCACCCACCGCACCCACCGCGGCGGCGTCCGCCGCCGCCCTGCCGACCGACCCGGCCGTCCCGCCCGGGATGCTGCTGCGCGAGCTGGTGTTCGGCGCCGCCTGCGCGGGCGCGGTCCGCGCCGCCGCCAGCCTGCGGCTGCCGGACGCCCTGCAGGAGGAGCCCGCCGACGCCGGGGCGCTGGCCGAGCGGCTGGGCGTCGAGCCCGGCCCGCTGCGGCGGCTGCTGCGCGCGCTGGCCTGCTACGGGGTGTTCGCCGAGGACGCCGACGGCCGCTACCGGCACACCCCGCTGTCGCGCCTGCTGCGGGCCGAGGAGCCGGGCAGCCTGCGCGACATCGCGCTGTGGTGCACCGAGCCGTGGACGTGGCAGTCCTGGTCCCGGCTGGACGACGCGGTGCGCACCGGGCGCAGCGTGTTCGGCGACGCCTTCGGCAAGGAGTTCTTCCAGTACCTGCACGACGACGCGCCGGAGTCCGCGGCGCTGTTCAACCGGGCGATGACCCAGTCCAGCCGGCAGTCCGCGCAGGACCTGGCCGCTTTCCTGGACCTGTCGGGCGTCGCCTCGGTGGCCGACGTCGGCGGCGGCCAGGGCCAGGTGCTGGCCGAGCTGATGGAGCGCCACCCCGGCCTGCACGGCACCCTGCTGGACCTGCCGAAGGTGGTGGAGCACGCGGACGAGCGGCTGCGGCCCGGCGGTTCGCTGGCCGAGCGGGCCCGGCTGGTGCCGGGCGACTGCCGGGCCGCGGTGCCGGTGCAGGCGGACCTGTACCTGGTGAAGAACATCCTGGAGTGGGACGACGACTCGACCCGCCGGACGCTGCGCAACCTGCGCGAGGTGGCCCGTCCGGGGGCCCGGGTGGTGATCGTGGAGAACCTGGTGGACGACTCCCCCTCGATGCGGTTCACCACCGCGATGGACCTGCTGCTGCTGTTGAACGTCGGCGGCGCCAAGCACACCCTGGGCAGCCTGACCGCGCTGATCGCCGAGTCGGGGCTGCGCCTGGACGCGGTCGAGCCGGTCAACCCGTACCTGCACGCCTTCTCCTGCACGGTGCCGTAGCGGGGGGCGCGGAGC
>NZ_JBHUWH010000699.1:0-2809 GCF_042670125.1 Kitasatospora sp. NPDC057198
GCGGCTGCCCGCCACCCTGGTCTTCGACTACCCGACCCCGACCGCGCTGGCCGGCCTGCTGCGCGGCGAACTCACCGGCGACCTGCCCGCCGCCGCCCCCGGCGCGCCCGCGGCGGCGGGCACCGCCTCCGCCGCCGACGAGCCGATCGCGATCGTCGGCATGGCCTGCCGCTTCCCCGGCGGCGCGGCCGGCCCCGACCAGCTGTGGCGGATGCTCTCCGACGGCACCGACGCGATCGGCCCGTTCCCGCGCGACCGCGGCTGGGACCTCGCCTCCCTCTACCCGGACTCCGACCCGGAAGGCTCCTCGTACACCCAGGCCGGCGGCTTCGTGCAGGACGCCAGCGCCTTCGACGCCGCGTTCTTCGGCATCAGCCCGCGCGAGGCCCTCGCCATGGACCCGCAGCAGCGCCTGCTGCTGGAGACCTCCTGGGAGGCGTTCGAGCGGGCCGGCATCGACCCGGCCACCCTGCGCGGCTCGCAGACCGGCGCGTTCATCGGCGGCTACAGCTCGCGGTACGCCACCGAGGTGTCGCTGGAGGGCACCGAGGTGGTCGAGGGCCACCTGGTGACCGGCAACGCCACCAGCGTGCTGTCCGGCCGCCTCTCCTACACCTTCGGCCTGGAGGGACCGGCCGTCACCGTCGACACCGCCTGCTCCTCCTCGCTGGTCGCCCTGCACATGGCCGCCCAGGCGCTGCGCCTGGGCGAGTGCTCGCTCGCCCTCGCGGGCGGCGCCACCGTCACCGCCACCCCCGGCGTGTTCGTGGCCTTCGCCAAGGCCGGCGGCATCTCGCTGGACGGCCACTGCAAGTCCTTCGCGGCCGCCGCCGACGGCTCCGGCTTCGCCGAGGGCGCGGGCATGCTGGTCGTCGAGCGCCTGTCCGACGCCCGTCGCAACGGCCACCCCGTGCTGGCCGTGATCCGCGGCTCGGCCGTCAACCAGGACGGCGCCTCCAACGGCCTGACCGCCCCCAACGGCCCGTCCCAGCAGCGCGTCATCCGCGCCGCCCTCGCCAACGCGGGCCTGCGCCCGGACGAGGTGGACGCGGTCGAGGCGCACGGCTCGGCCACCAAGCTCGGCGACCCGATCGAGGCGCAGGCGCTGCTCGCCACCTACGGCCAGGACCGCCCGGAGGACCGGCCGCTGTGGCTCGGCTCGGTGAAGTCCAACATCGGCCACACCCAGGCCGCCGCCGGTGTCGCCGGCGTGATGAAGATGGTCCTCGCCCTGCAGCACGAACTGCTGCCGCAGACCCTGCACGTGGACGAGCCCACCCCGCACGTCGACTGGACGGCCGGCGAGGTGCGGCTGCTGACCGAGGCCGTCGCCTGGCCCACCGGCGAGCACGTCCGCCGGGCCGGCGTCTCCGGCTTCGGCATGAGCGGCACCAACGTGCACGTCATCCTGGAGGAGGCCCCGGCCGCCGAACCCCGGCCTACCGCCGACCCCGCCGCCTCCGACGAGGACGGCGCCCCGGCCGGCACCGCCCCCGCCCTGCTCGCCCCGCACGCCCCCGCCGCCTGGCTGCTGTCCGGCCGCTCGGCCGAGGCCCTGGCCGGGCAGGCCGCCCGGTTGCAGGACTGGGTGCAGGCCCGGCCCGCCCTCGAACCGGCCGCCGTGGCCTGGTCGCTGGCGGCCACCCGGACGCTCTTCGACCACCGCGCGGTGGTGATCGGCGACGGACGCGAAGAACTGGTCACCGGCCTGCGCGGCATCCTCGCGGGCACCCGCACCCCCGGCGTGGTGACCGGCCTGGCCCGCACCGGCGACCGGACGGCGTTCGTGTTCGCCGGCCAGGGCGCGCAGTGGGTCGGGATGGGCCGTCAACTGCTGGACGACTCACCGGTGTTCGCGGCCCGGCTGGCCGAGTGCGAGGCGGCGCTGGCGCCGCACGTGCCGTGGTCGCTGCGCGAGGTGATCACGGGCGCGGAGGGCGCGCCGGAGCTGGACGCGGCCGACGTCGTGCAGCCGGTGCTGTGGGCGCTGATGGTCTCGCTCGCGGCGTTCTGGGAGGCCGCCGGCATCCGCCCGGACGCGGTCGTCGGCCACTCGCAGGGCGAGATCGCCGCCGCCACCGTCGCCGGAATGCTGTCGCTGGAGGACGGCGCCCGCGTCGTGGCGGTCCGCGCCCGCGCCCTGACGGGCCTGTCTGTCCAGGGCTCGATGGTGTCCGTGGTGATGCCCTCGGCCGCGGTGCGGGAGATCGTGGACGGCTTCGACGGACGCCTGTCGGTCGCCGCGGTCAACGGCCCGGCCGCGGTGGTGGTCTCGGGCCAGCCCGACGCGCTCTCGGAGTTCGAGCGCGAGCTGGCCTCGCGCAAGGTGCTGCGCTGGCGGATCCCGGCCACCGACTTCGTGGCGCACTCCCCGGCGGTGGAGCCGCTGGAGGCGGTGCTCGCAGGGGAGTTGGCGGACATCGCCCCGCGGATGGGCCGGGTCCCGATGATCTCCACGGTCACCGGCGAGTGGCTCTCCGGGCCCGAGGTCGACGCCGCCTACTGGTACGCCAACCTGCGGCGGATGGTCCGCTTCGAGGAGGCCACCCGCACGCTGCTGGATGGCGGCTACGGCGCGTTCGTCGAGGTCTCCACCCACCCGGTGCTGACCGCGTCGATCACCGAGACGGCGGAGGACGCCGGTGTGGTGGACGTGCTGAGCATCGGCACCCTGGAGCGCGACAACGCGGGCGCCACCCGCCTGCTGACCGCGCTCGGCCAGGCGCACACCGGCGGCCTGCCCGTCGACTGGGCGGCCGTGCTGCCCGCCGCCGAGCGGGTCGACCTGCCCACCTACGCCTTCGAGCAC
>NZ_JBHUWH010000700.1:0-2797 GCF_042670125.1 Kitasatospora sp. NPDC057198
GGGTTACCGTGGTCAGCGGTAGGGGGCCGAAGCGACCCGAGGATTGGATGGGGACGACATGCCCAAGAGCGCGGACGACGGCCAGGTCTTCCGGATCACCGGGGCCCGCAGCAGCCTGACCGAGGACGTCCGGGGGCGGCAGCGCCGCTACGTCATCTCGATGCTGATCCGCACCGCGTGCGTGCTGCTCGCGGTGATCCTCTGGGACGTCCAGCGCTGGCTCGCCTTCGCCGCGCTGGCCGGCGGCATCCTGCTGCCCTACTTCGCCGTGCTGATCGCCAACGCGGGCCGCGAGCGCGCCCCGGGCCTGCCGTCGACGTTCGCCTTCGCCCCCGACACCCCGCTGATGCTGGGTCCGGGCGGGACGGGGGGCGGCGGTGCGGGCGCCGAGAAGCAGTCGCAGGACTGAGCTTCCCTCAATTTCCCTGCCCGATATCTCCGTTCATGTGGTGGTATGACGGTCGGAAAGCTCAGACGATCCTCAAATTAATCACCGGACAGTCCCACCTGTGACCCTCCGGCCGTGCCATACTTCCTTAGCGCTCCGCATCCCCCGTCGGAGCGACAGACCGACGCCGGGCAGCTCCCCCCGTGGCTGCCCGGCGTCGTCATGTCCGGCGTCGTCATGTCCGGCGTCGTCATGTCCAGTGCCGTCGCGCCCGGCGCCGTCGCGCCCGGCATAGGATCGACCGCATGGACACCGCGCACCCCCTCTTCGGCACCCCCGCCGGCCACTCCGGCCCCGACGGCCCCCCGAAGTGCTCCGCCAAGGGCTGCCGCGACCTCGCCGCCTGGTCCCTGCGGTGGAACAACCCCAAGCTCCACACCCCCGACCGCCGCAAGACCTGGCTCGCCTGCGACGCCCACCGCGAATCGCTCAGCCAGTTCCTCGCCGTCCGCGGCTTCCTCAAGGAGACCGAGCCCTTCGACCGGGACGCGCCCTCCGCCGACTGACGCCGGCCACCGCCCCGCGTCCCCGTTCTGCGCCACCGCGTCCCCGCCCCGCCCGCAGCGCGCCCCGCGCTGCCCGCACCGCCCGCCCTCGTGGCGGGCGGTCGTTTTTCGGCCACTACTGCGTCATGGGCATGACGAAATCTGCAGGTCACGGGGTGGTCTCTCGCCGCGCGATCCATTGACAGGGGCTCGAAGCCGCTGCTGGAATGGCGGCGCCCGATGTGGGAGCGCTCCCACATTGCTGGCTCCGCTTCCCTTTTCGGCCCGGCCCCGCCGCCGGATGCCCACGTTCGGGAGATCCGCCATGCACGTCTTGCCCGCCCGCAGTGCCGTTGCCTCTCCCGTACGGACGGGGGTGGCCCGGTGAGCGGGATCGAGGAGACCGTGCTGCGGCTGTGGACGGAGTCCGTGGGCGCGGCGCCCGCCGGACCGGGGGTGGACTTCTTCGAGGCGGGCGGGACGTCGCTCGCGCTGGTGCAGTTCCTGGCCGGGGTGCAGGACGCCTACGGGGTGGAACTGCCGCTGGACCGCCTGTTCACCGGGGGGTTCACCCCCGCCGGGGCGTCCGCCGCCGTCGAGCAGGCCCTGGTCGAATCCGCCGACGTCGCCGAACTCGAAGCACTGGAGGCCGAGTTGGACGGCCTGAGCGACGAGGAGATCCGCGCCCTGCTGGCCGAGGGGACGTAACGCTCCGATGGCCCTGTTCCTGATGGTGACTCATGGCAGCGACGGCGACGTACTGCCGTTCGTCGGTCTCGGCGCGGCACTGGTCCGGGCCGGCCACCGGGCGGTGCTGCTGACGCACGCGCCGTACCGGCCGGCGGCGGAGGAAGCCGGTCTGGGCTTCGCCGCGATCGACGGCGAGGCCGAGTTCGAGAGCGTGCTCGCGGACACCCCGGGGCTGCTGGGGAGCGCGCCGCACCGGGCGGGCTGGGCCGGCTTCTACCGCCGCAACGCCCTGTTCGAGCAGATCGCGGCCGAGTGCCGCACCCTCGCCGACCTGCACGTCCCGGGCGGGACGGTACTGGTCGGGCGACACACCTCCGCCGTCTCGGTGCGGTTCGCCGCCGAACTGCTGCGCGCCCCCGTCGCCTGGGTGGCCCTCGCGCCGACGCAACTGCTCGCGGTGCCGGTCGCCGCGTACCTGTACGGCGCCGAGCTGGCCGCCGGGATGCAGGAGGTCCGCGACGGTCTCGGCCTGCCCGAAGTGCCGGACTGGCGGGCCTGGTTCGCCGGTGCGGACACCGAACTCGGCCTGTGGCCGGGCTGGTTCGACGCCGCCGGCCCGCGCGCCCCGGCCCGGGTCGCACTCACCGGCTTCCCGCTCGCCGACACCTCGACCCGCGCGCTCGGCACCCGGCGCGGCGCGGCCGCGAGGCCGTTCGGCGCGATGTCGGGCGCAGCGGCTGGCGCGGCGGCCGGCGCGGCGGCCGGCGGGCCTTGTGAGGAGCCGTCCGGTGGACCGTCCGCCGAACCGGCCGAGGACCCGTTCGACGGTCTGTTCCCGGTCGGCACCCGGCCCGTGCTGGCCACCGGCGGGACGGGCCGGATGCTGGCCGCCGACTACTACCCGGCGCTGCTGGCCGCCGCCGAGCGGACGGGCCTGCCGACCCTGCTGGTGGTCCGGCACCGCGACCTGCTGCCGGACGTGCTGCCGGAGAACGTCCGCTGGTCGCCGGGGCTGGACTTCGCCCGCGCGATGCCGCACGCGGCCGCGGTGGTGCACCACGGCGGCATCGGCACGCTGGCCCGAGCGCTCACGGCCGGCGCCCCGCAGGTGCTGATGGCGGACGGGGTGGACCGCCCGGACAACGCGGCCCGGCTGGCCCGGCTGGGCCTGGCC
>NZ_JBHUWH010000701.1:0-2764 GCF_042670125.1 Kitasatospora sp. NPDC057198
GGTCAGGGCCGGCCGAAGAAGTCCGGGTAGTAGCCGCTGTTGAGGCGGGAGACCCGGACGTCCTTGCCGGGGCGCGGGGCCTCCACGTACGTGCCGTCACCGAGGTAGATGGCCACGTGGTGGATGCCGGAGACCCGGCCGTTGCTGGACCAGAACACCAGGTCGCCGCGTTGCAGCTGCCCGGAGCCGATCGGGGTGGCGGCCCGGTACTGGTCGTCGGCGACCCGCGGGGTGGCGACCCCGGCCCGGCGGAACGCCTGCTGGACCAGGCCCGAGCAGTCGAACCCGTCCGGCCCGTTGCCGCCCCACACGTACGGCTTGCCGACCTGCGCCAGCGCGTAGGACACCGCCGCCTCGACCCCGCTCGCGCTGCCCTGCCCGGCCGGCTCCCCGGCCGACTGCCCGGAGGAGCCCCGGTCGCCGGTCCGGTCCAGGTAGACGTCGTAGTGGCTGGTGTAGCGCCACTGGCCGGCCGCGTTCTTGAACCAGTACACCTTGCCGTCCCAGCCCTGCCGGATCCCTCCGGAGGACTGCGCCGGGGCCGGCGGGGCCGGCTGGGCCTGCGGCTTCGCGCCCTTCCCGCCGCCGGTGCGGTCGAGGTAGACGTTGTACCACTTGGTGTAGCGCCACTCGCCAGCCGCGTTCTTGAACCAGTACACCCTGCCGTCCCAGCCGGGGCCGGACGGGGCGGGCATCGCCTGCGCGGTGGTCGCGCCGACGCCGAGGCCGACCGCTCCCACCCCCGCCAGCACCGTGGTGGCCAGGCAGGTCGTCCGCACGGCGCGGTGTATTCGGCCCGGCCGCTCGGCCGCGGCGGACCCGGCGGTACGGGCCGCCGGCCGGGCGCACGCGGCGCACCGGCAGGCTGACGCACCGTCGGATTCGGCGAAGCCCAGCAGCGGGGCCCCGGAGAAGTCCGGGAGGTCGGCGGGGTCGGTGGATATCGAGGCGAGCGCGGTCGTCACGCGGGCTTCCCTTCCTTGCGGTTCGGGCGGGCTGCCGGGGCGGGCACCGAAGCGGTGACCCCGGCCGGGGCGACGAACGCGACCAGCAGCTGCTCCATCAGGGCGCTGCGCGCGCTGTCGTCCAACTCGTGGGCGGTGGCGCGCTCCAGGCGGCGCACCGCGAGGGCCGCGGCCTCCACCGCGTCGTCCACCAGGACGGTCCGCAGCCCGGCGTCCAGGTCCGCGAGCCGGCGGCGGCGC
Organism: Kitasatospora sp. NPDC057198; assembly: GCF_042670125.1. Taxonomy (NCBI): domain Bacteria; kingdom Bacillati; phylum Actinomycetota; class Actinomycetes; order Kitasatosporales; family Streptomycetaceae; genus Kitasatospora; species Kitasatospora sp. NPDC057198. The sequence continues at coordinate 1,206 of NZ_JBHUWH010000701.1, forward strand.
ATCGACTCGGCGACCTCCGGCGCGTAGTCCAGGGCCAGCGGCTGCACCGAGTACACCTCCACCCCGGCCGGGGCGGTCTCGGCGGCCAGCGCCCGGGTCAGCTCGTCGGCGAACCACTGGCCGTCGCGCAGCGCGGGCCCCGGCGCGGAGTCGGAGTCGCACGGCAGGAGGGAGGCGGTTCGGGTGAGAACGGCCTGCACCTGCTCGCGCAGATACGTTTCGTGCTCGGCGATGCCCAGCGTCACCCGCGCGGTGTCCTTGACCCGCCACACGATCAGCAGCCGCACCACCAGCGGCGTCCCGGCCCGGTCGGTGACCCGCACCGGCTCGCTGCGCCAGTGCCGCAGCCGGACGTCCACCCGGCGGCGGCGCAGCATCGGGTTCACCCACAGCAGGCCGGTGCGGCGGACGGTGCCCCGGTAGCGGCCCCAGCGGGTCAGCACCCGGGTCTCGCCGCCCGGGTTGGACAGCAGGCCGCCGAGCGCGGCCAGCACCACCAGCCCGATCCCGCTGACCGCGGCGAGCGTGGCGTCGCCGACCTCGGCCTCCCCGCTGGCCTTCGCCGCCGCACCGCGCAGGTCGGGCACCCCCGGCAGCTGCGGCAGCACCCCGGCCCGGGCCAGCACCAGCAGCGCCCCGGCCACCGAGGCCAGCAGCACCAGCAGCGGCAGCCAGCCCGGCAGCGCGAACGCGCGCCGCTCGCGCAACGACTGGTCCGCCCGCGGCGGGCGGCGGTGGGTCGCCGCGTCCGCGACCGTCGGGTGCGCCGCCTGCCGCGCGGTGGCGGCGCTGAGCCGGCGCAGCCCGCTCACCGGGGCGGCGGTCCCGGCGGTCCCGGCGGTCCCGGCGGCTTCCGGGTCGACGGGTTCCGCGACGCCGCGCGGTCCGGGCGGGAAGGCGGACGGCTCGTCCGCGCCGACCGGCACCAGGGCGGCGGCGCCGACGGCCGCGCCCACCACCGGGAGCGGCTGGGTGGCCGGGCCCCGGTCGAGGCCGTCCTCGGCCGGCGGGCCGGTCGTGATCAGCGGCTTGGCCGCCGCCTCGGCGACCGCCTTGGTGAGTTGGGTCGCACCGACCGGGGGTTCGGGTGCGGCGGGGGGCCAGGAGTGGGGTCGCGGCGACGAGTCGCGGGTGACGTCCATGCACGTGTCCTAAGGGTCAGAGTGTCGCGCACCGGGCGGCCCGGATCTGACGGGCAGTGCCAGACTCAGGCTAGGTTGATAAGTCATCAAATGCGACATTTACCAGGCGGTGTGTCGATTTGTCCGCTATGCGGATACGAGTCGGCCCGCCCGCCCTGAACTGCGGGAACGAGCGGGCCGACCGGGAACGGGGACCGATCGAACGGTCCGTCAGCGGCGCCGGGTGCCACTCCCCCGGCCGAACACCCGGCGGGTCAGCAGCCCCACCGCCGCCGCGATCAGCAGCGCCCCGCAGGCCAACCCGCGCCACCCGGTGGCCGCCGCCCGGTGCGCCGCCGCCACCGCGTCCGGCGGCGGCGCGGCCGGCGTCCGCACCTGCGCGGACGCCTCGGCGGAAGGCTCGGCGGCGGGTTCGGC
>NZ_JBHUWH010000702.1:0-2761 GCF_042670125.1 Kitasatospora sp. NPDC057198
AGGCCCGGGTCCGCCAGGGCGGGCTGGGGCGGTGCGGCCGGGGCGGGACCGGCGGGTGCGGCGGCGGGGGAGGACGGCGCGGTGGCCTGGATCTTGTCGTCGCGCTCGTCGTCGCCCGCGCCGTCCCTGGTGGTCAGGACGGTGTCGAAGACCTCGCGGAGCTTGTCGGTGGCCTGCTTGGAGAACAGGCCGCACAGCCCGGCGATCCCGGCGAAGCCGTACGGGTTGGTGGCCGTGCCGTCGGTGCCGTTGGCGAACAGGCCGCCGCGCAGCAGGAAGTAGACCAGCAGGGCGAGCGCGCCGCCGATCGCGGTGCGCAGCAGGTACCAGGGCAGCCAACTGGGCAGCAGCTGCCGGTTCCCGGCGTAGGTGGCGAAGGAGGTGGCGGCGTGCACGAAGCTGCCCAGGCCGCTGGCGGCGAGCACGGCCAGCAGCATCGCGGTGTTGGAGGTCAGGTGCCAGGGGCCGAGGCCGAGCACCGTCCACGGCATCGGGTCGCCGGTCGGGGCGTGTTCGGCGGTCAGCGTGGTGAGCGGCGTCCACACGCTGACCAGCACGGCCGTGCAGGCGAACGCCTCGGCCAGCAGCAGCGCCCCCAGCAGCAGGAGCGCCCAGTTGGACACCAGCCGTTGCGGCGGGAGTTGGCCCGCGGTCTCCGGGCCGGGCCCGTCGGCGGTGTCGGTCGGGTCGGCGGCCGACGGGTCCGCGGCCGGGTCCGGCGTCGGGGCCGCTGACGGGGAAGCAGGGGAGGACATCGGGGAGTTCGCCTTCCGGTCCGGTGGGCGCGTGCACGGAACTGGGCGCGGTGGGCTGGGGTTGCGGGAGGGACTCTACCCCGCTGGTCCGGCGAACAGGGCGTCAGGACACCGCGCCTGCCGTGTCGTTCACCGGAACCGGCGGCACCCCGGCTCCGCCCCGGTGACGCCCCGCCTCCGTTCCGACCCCGCTCCGGTGACGCCCCGCCTCCGCTTCGACCCCGCTCCGGCGACGGCGCGGCGGCGGTTCAGCGGCGGCCGCCCGCCAGCCGGGAGAACTTGGCGACCTCGAAGGTGGCGTAAGAATTCGAGGCCAGCAGCGAGAACTTGATGCCCTCGCGGCCCTCGGGGCGCCGGTACCCGCTGGGCAGGAAGCGCTTGTAGTGCTCGGCGGCGCGCTGGAAGAACTGCGGGCGTTCGGCGCGGGTCAGGCAGCCGGGCAGGTCGAAGACGAACAGGTAGTGCCGGACCATCCTGGTGAACAGGTGCGGGCGCACCGTGGCGGTGACCGGTTCGGCCTCGGCGGGCTGGGCGTCCAGCAGTTCGAAGGTGCTCTCGTAGCGGTCGAAGAGGTCGAAGTGGGTGGCGCCCTCGCTGCCCGCCGGGTGCAGGGTGTGGCGGCGGCGGATGGTGACGCACTCGCGGTCCAGCACCGCGACCCGGGCCGCGGCCAGCAGCGAGCGGTGCACGGCGCCGACCTCCTCGTAGAAGCCGTCCGGGAAGGCCGGGATCGTCCCGCTGCGCATCAGCCGGTCCCAGACCAGCGGCGGGGCGCCGAACAGCTCGGGGTGCTCGGCGGGGGAGAACACCGCCGGCCCGGCGGCGGCCAGCAGTTCGGCCGCGTTGCCCGGCCAGAGCTTGCCCCGGTACTCCCGGTTGTGGCCGAACAGCAGCACGTCCACCTCGCCGGTCTCGGCGAGCCGGGTGTCCATCGCCTCGAAGGCGTCCTCCGGCAGCAGGTGGTCGGCGTCCAGGAACAGCAGGTACTGCCCGCGGGCGTGCGCCGCCCCCGCCATCCGGGCCCGCCCGATGCCGGTCTCGGTCTCCGTCCGCAGCACCCGCACCCGGGCGTCACGCAGTTCGTACGCCTCGACCAGCCGTTCCGGGCAGTGCTCGGACGGGGTCTGCACCACGATGATCTCGAATTCGCGGAAGGACTGCCCGAGCAGTGAGTCGAGGCATTCCTTCAGTTGTCCTTGCTCGTCGTAAGCGGGCAGCACGACGGTGATCAGTGGTGGGGCCATGGCCGGGAGGCTAGGGGCGGGGACAGCCCCAGGCAAAGGTCGGAAGCCGCCCCAAAGCGGTGATACCGGACATCGGCCACGGGAAGTTCGCCAAATCTTCACCGAACGCACATGACGGTGCGCGGAAATGTCCGGATAGAGGACGGAACGCCGCGACTTGCTGACGTATCGTCAGATGTACGGACCGTAGCGGAGGCGCGGAGACATCGTGCGAACGGGCCGTGCGGCCGCCCGTCAGTACCAGTTGTGCGCCTGCCAGAACGACCACGCCGCGCACGGGCTGCCGTACGTCTCGTTCATGTACTCCAGGCCCCACTTGATCTGCGTCACCGGGTTGTCCCGCCAGTCGGCGCCCATCGAGGCCATCTTCGAACCCGGGAGCGCCTGCATCAGCCCGTACGCGCCCGAGGACGAGTTGGTCGCGTGCACGTCCCAGCTGCTCTCCCGCTCCACGATGTTCGAGAAGCACTGCAACTGGCCCGCCGGCACGATCCGCGCCGCGATCTGCTGCGGCGTGCCGTCGTACGCGGAGGAGGCCGAGGAACCGGTGGACGCCGTGGCCGACGGCGAGGCGGTGGCGGCCAGCGACGGGCGCTGCTGCGCCCGGGAGGCCGCCGAGGCCGACGCGGACGCCCGGGCCTTCGCCTCCGCGGACGCCTTCGCCTTCGCCGCGGCCTCGGCCTTCGCCTTCGCCGCGGCCTCGGCCTTCGCCTTCGCGGCGGCCTCCGCCTTGGCGTCCGCCTCCGCCCGTGCCGAGGCGGA
>NZ_JBHUWH010000703.1:0-2751 GCF_042670125.1 Kitasatospora sp. NPDC057198
CCGACCGGGGCAGGGTGGTCGGGAGTGCTGCGGGTCGTCGCGAAGCAGCCCGTACTCGTCATGGTGGTGCCCTGCCCGTGTCCGGCGACAGCTCCGGGGCGCTGCACATCCCCGGCGTGCCCGACCCCGGGACGCCGGTCTACCCCGGCCTGGAGAACGCGCTGGCGGTCTCCACGCCGGAGCCGGTCACCCCGACCGCCCAGCCCACCGGGCGCCGGCGGCGGCTCGCGCTGCCCGCCGACCTGACGGAGAGCGCCGAGGAGGTCACGGCGGTCCTGCCGCCCGTCCCGACCGTCGACCCGGCGCCGCCCGCCGCCGAGGCGCCCGCCGGGCCGCCGGCCGAGGCCCCGCAGTCCGCCGCGCTGGAGGTCGCCCGGCCCGCCGCTCCGGCACTGCCCGCCGCCGAGCCGGCCGCCGGGGAGGACCGCCCGCAGCCGGTCGGCAGCGGACTGGGCGAGCTGCTGCCGCCCCGCCCGCTGGGCGGCTTCCCGGCCCCCGGCACCCCGGCCCCCGGCGTGCCCGCTCCCGGCCAGGCGCCCGCCGCGAACGCGCTGCCCGCCGGCGGGAGCACCCCGCCCGCGGTCGACCCGACGCTGCTGAACGGCCAGCGCCTGAACGGGCAGGCCCCGCAGGGCGGGCCGGGCGAGGGCGGCCCCGGGTCGGCCCTCGCACTGTCCGGCGGCGCCCCGGTCGAGGGGCGCACCCCGCCCCGGCCGGTCGCCGAGCTCGCCCAGGCCCGCGAGCAGGCGCCGGACGGCCCGCGTCCGCTGCTGGTGTGGCCCGAGCCCGACCCGTCCACCCGGGGCGCGCTGGAGGCCCGCGGCTTCGGCCCGGTCGTCGTCGCCTCCCGCGAGGAGGTCGACGCGCAGGTGCCGCGGACCCCGGCCGCGCTCTTCGTCGACCCGCTGACCGGGCCGATCACCCGCACCGCGCTGCAGTCGCTGCGCACCGCCGCGCTGGCCGGGCGGGTGCCGGTGCTGCTGGCCGCCGGGCTCGGCCAGGCCACCCGGGACGCCGCGTACGGCGCCGACCCGGCGGTGCTGCTGCGGGCGCTCGCCCCGCGGGACGGCGAGAACCACGCCGCCCGGGTGCTGCTGGTGGAGTCCGACCCGGAGGTCGCGGCGGCGCTGGTGGCCAGCCTGGAGCGGCGCGGCATGCACGTCGAGCACGCCGCCGACGAGAACGAGGCGGTGGCCAGGGCCAGCAGCATCCAGCCCAACCTGGTGGTGCTGGACCTGCAGCGGATCGAGCGCCGCGCACTCGGGCTGCTCGACTGGCTGCGCGCCAACGACCGCCTGCACCGCACCCCGCTGGTCGTCTACACCTCGGCCGACCTGGACCCGCAGGCCCGAGCCGGGCTGCGCACCGGCGAGAACGTGCTCTTCCTCGCCGAGCGCTCGACCACCGAGGACGTGCAGGGCCGGATCGTCGAACTGCTGGCCCGGATCGGCGCGTTGGGCCAGCCGGTGACGGCCGGTAGCGGCGCCGCGTTCTGACTCTCCGTCAACTGCCCTGTGCGGGTGGCCCGGCCAGTGGGAGGCGGGCCACCAGCCGGGCGCCGCAGGGCAGTTCGGCGCCATCGGTCCGTCCGGCGCACTCGGTGCGCCCGGCACCCTCCGGCCGTCCGGCGTTCTCCGGCCGTCCGGCCGCGTACAGGGTGCCGCCGTGGTGCTCGACCAAGTCCCGGGCGATGGCCAACCCCAGTCCGGCGCCGCCGAGTTCGCGGCTGCGGGCGTCGTCGAGCCGGGTGAAGCGCTCGAACACCCGCTCCCGGTCCGGTTCCGGGATGCCGGGGCCGTCGTCGCACACCTCCAGCACCGCCTCGCCGCCCTCGACGGTGAGGCGGACCTCCACCAGGCCCTCCGCGTAGCGCTGGGCGTTGTCCACCAGGTTGGTGAGCAGCCTGGTCAGCCAGGTGCGATTGCCCAGCACCCTTGCCCCGTCGGCCAGTTCGGCCCGGACGGGGACGCGGTCGGCCGGGCGGGCGTCCAGCACGTCGGCGAACAGCACTTCCAGGTGCAGGAGTTCGGTGGCGACCGGGTCGGCGGCGTCCAGCCGGGCGAGCAGCAGCAGGTCCGCGGCGAGGTCCTGCAGGCGGATGGTGTCCTGCAGGGCGTCGGCGAGCAGTTCGGGCCACAGCTCCGGGTCGGGGTGGGCCAGCGCGACCTCCAGCTGGGTGCGCAACACGGCGATGGGGCTGCGCAGTTCGTGCGAGGCGTCGGCGATGAAGCGGCGCTGGCGCTGCCCGGCGTCCTCCAGCCGGTCCAGGGTGGAGTTGACGGTGACGGCCAGCCGGGAGACCTCGTCGGCGGTGCGCGGCACGGGCACCCGGCGGTGCAGGTCGTGGCCGGTGATCTCGGCGACCTCGGCGCGGATCGCCTCCACCGGGCGCAGCGCCCGGCCGGTCACCCGCCAGGTCACCAGGGCCACCAGGGCCACCAGCAGCGGCAGTCCGACGGCGAGCGCGGCGGCGGCGGTCCGGCCGGCCGCGTCCACCGGGCCCAGCGAGACCGAGGCGTAGATGGTGACCGGCCCGTCCGGGCCGGTGACGGCCGCCGAGACCACCCGCTGCCCGCTGCCGTCCACCAGCCGGACGATCCCCTTCCCGCCGAACACCTCCTCGCCGGGTACCTCCTCGCCGGGCCGGTACGGGAATCGGCGCTTGAACGGGACCCCGTCGCCCGCCCCGTCACCGGTCCCGTCGCCGTCCCCGGCCCGCGCGTCGGGGCCGGGCGGCGGGCCGGGGACGGG
>NZ_JBHUWH010000704.1:0-2746 GCF_042670125.1 Kitasatospora sp. NPDC057198
GCCCCCGCTCACCGGCGAGGTCAAGGCGGGCTGACCCGCCGCGGAACCCCGTACCGGACGGGCGCGACCACCGCGGTCGCGCCCTTCCGCGTCATTCCCCGACGGCCGCCAGTGCCCGGGAGGCCGCCGCCCGCAGTTCCTCGTCCTGGCGGAAGCCGTGCCAGGTCGCGTCCTCGCCGGGCAGCCGGCGGTCCCCGGCGAGGGCGGCGCGCAGCAGCGGGGCGGCGGGGCGGGCGGCCGGGCCGATCCGGGCCAGCTGCCGGACGGCGGCGGGCATGACGGGGTGGTAGTGCCCCCGGTCGAGGCCGTGCAGGGCGGAGAGCAGGGCCGGGACGGCCGTGTCGGTGTCGCCGGTGGCCGCCCACAGCGCGCCGGCGGCCCGCACCCTGGTCCATTCGTCCCGGTCGGCGGCGCGCTCGCGCAGGAGTGCGGCGCAGCGGGCGGCGTGCGGGCCGAGGTCGCCGAGCATCCGCAGCGCGCGGTGGTCGCCGGGGTGGGCGGCGAGGGCGTCCACGGCCGCCTCCGGGTCGCCGCCGAGCCTCCAGCACGCCCAGGCGGCGGCCGCCGCGCCCGCGTCCGGGCCGTTCGTCCGTGCGGAGATCATCGCCCTGGCCCGTTCGGCGAGGTCGGTGCCGAGCACCGGCGGGCCGAGTTCGGCGAGCGTCTCGGCGGCGGTGGCCCACGCCTGCTCCTCGGCCAGCAGGGCGAGCAGCCGTTCGGCGGCGGTGCGGCTCGCGGTGCCCCAGCCGGTCAGTACGCGGCCGTACCGGTGCACCGTCGGCGGGAGCCCGTCCCGGGCGAGCCGCTGTTCGAGCAGCGGCATCAGGGCGTCCGCGTGTCCGGGCAGCAGGGCCAGCACCTCGTGCAGGGCGGGCAGGGCGGGCCCGTAGGTGCGGATGTCCAGCCGGTGGGGGCGGTCCGTGTCGCCGAAAGCCCCGGGGGCGGCGGTCAGCGCGGGCACGCAGCGCGGGTCGCCGCCCCGGGCGAGGGCCCAGAGCGCGGTGGCGGCGACGGCGCCGTCGGTGTCGTCGAGCAGGGCCGCGATCCGGTCGGCGCGGGGGGTGACGGCGGCCGGGCCGAGGCGGGCGAGCAGGTCGAGTGCGAGGAGGCGCACCTGCGGCGCGGGGTCGTCGAGGTGCGCGGCGATCGCGGGCAGCAGGTGCGGTGCCGGCGAGCGCCATCGGGCGAGCAGGCGGCCGGCCTGGGCGAGCGCGGCCGCCCGGTGGACGGGGTCGGGGTGGTCGCGCAGCAGTGCGCGGACGAACGCGGTGGCCGGCCCGGGGGCGGGGAACAGCCCGGCCGCCCGGCCGTGGACGCTTCCCGGTGCACCGTCCTCGTCCCACCGCCGGGCCCCGGGGTCGCGCACCGCGCGGGCGATCAGGTCGGCGTGCCGCAGCGGGAGTCCGCGGTCCCCGGGGGTGAGCGCGAGGACGGCGCCCAGGCGTTCCTGGAGGTCGCCGTCGGCCAGCAGGGCGCGCAGCGTCTCCCGGGCCTCGGGGCCCTGCGGCTCGGCGGGTCCGCGCCGCAGGGCGGCGCCGAGCGCGGTGAGCAGGTCGAGGCGGGTCGCCGGGTCGTCCTCGGTGCGCAGGCGGCGCAGCAGCGCGGGCAGCAGGGCCCGGCCGGGGGTGGGGCAGGCCCCGAGCATCCGGACGGTGTCGCGGCGGATCGCGGGCAGCGGGTCGTCGAGCAGGGCGAGGGTCTGCGGCAGGGCCCGCTCCCAGGCCGCCCACCAGGTGGCGTCGGTGCCGGGCGGGACGTGCGCGGCGGGGGTGCCGGAGAGCATGCCGAGCGTCTCCAGCAGGCTGCGGCGGACGGCCGGGAACAGCGCCGGGTCGGCGGCCAGCCGCAGCAGGAAGGGCAGGACGGCCGGGGCGGCCGAGCAGATCCAGCCGCCCAGGTGCACCATCCGGTCGTAGATCTCGGAGGCGGCGTCCTGGGCTGCCTCCTCGTCCGGCCCGGCGCAGGCGCGCAGCAGTTCCGGCAGGTCGTCGGCGCTGCCCTGTTCGTGCTTCAGCGCGGCCCACTCGACGGCGTCCGGGTCCTTCCCCATGCCGCGGACCCTAGCAGCGCGGCCCGCCGTCACCATTCACGGGGCGCCACCAGTTCCTCCGGGTCGGCCTCCGGGAAGCCGTACGCCTGCGCGAGGTACTCGAAGTCCACCGCGATGGTGTCGCGCGCGACGGTCTCGATCTCGCTGCCGGCCGCGCCGAACTCCTCCGCCAGCAGGTTGAACTCCTCCGTCGCGGCGTGCGTCAGGGCGTACAACTCCGGCAGCCCGCACGGCGGTTCGGCTTCGATCCGCTCGCACAGCGCGCGCAGGATGCCGGCGCCCCTGGCGACCAGGTGCGCCGGGTAGTAGCCGTCGCCGCGCATCGGGCGCAGGAACTCGTACGCCGCCGTCCGCCCGTTGGTGATCGCCATGCCGCCGCTCCGTCCGTCCGTGGGGTGTCGCGGCCGATCATGCCGCCCGGCACCGACAGCGCCGGGCGGCGGCGGCTCAGCGGTCCGCGGCCGGGTCGCGCAGCAGGTCCTCGACGTCCCGGCGCGGGGTGGCCGGTCCGGGCGGGCCGTAGCCGACCCGCAGCACCACCTGGACGGTGCCGATGCCGGCCGCGGGGTCGCGCAACCGCCAACGGGTGTCCGGGAGTTCGACGGCCTGGTGGAGCACCGAGACCCGCAGGCCGCGGGCGGTGGCCAGCAGCCAGACCCGCTCCATCGCCTGTCCGGCGCGCAGCCAGTCCGCGGC
>NZ_JBHUWH010000705.1:0-2742 GCF_042670125.1 Kitasatospora sp. NPDC057198
CCGTTCAGGGTTCCCCGGCTCGGTGTCACGTACGGGTTCCCTTCGCTCTCGACGGCGCTCTCACAGGCTCACGGGTCGTTCTCACGGATCGATTTCCCGGCCGCGCCCGGATTATGCCCGGTGCGGCCGACAGTACGAGTACGGGCGGATGGCGGACAGCGCGGTCGGGCCGGTCAGCCGCCCGCGGCGACGGCCGCGTCCACTGTCTCGTGGATGGCGAACACGGCCTTCGCGCCGGTCAGTTCGAGCAGGTGCTGGACCGGCCCGGACAGCGCCGCCAGATGGAAGGGGATCCCTCCGTCGACGGCCGCCATCCGGGTCTGGAGCAGCAGGTTCAATCCTGACGAGTCGCAGAAGTCGACCCGTCCCAGGTCGACCACCAGCGCCCGGGGACGCTCGGCGACCAGCAGGTCGAGCGCCTCCCTGGCGGGCGCCAGGGTCTCGATGTCCAAGTCGCCCGACAATACGCACACCGCCGCGCGGGACGGCGTGCGCCGGACGTCCACCGCCAGGGGGGCCACGGGCATGTTCTCGGCTGGCATCCTCGTCCTGTTCCTTCGACCGATCTGCCTCGACCTTACGCACTCGCGGGCGCGGCGGTCGAGACGGGGTGCCCGGTGCGGTCGGTGCGGACGGCAGGAGCCGTCACCACCAGGAGAGTCGACCGACTCGCGTCAGTCGGTCGCGTCGAGCCCGGTGCGGAGCTTGGCCAGCGTGCGGGACAGCAGCCGGGAGACGTGCATCTGGGACAGGCCCAGGCGCGCGCCGATCTGCGACTGGGTGAGGTCCTCGCAGAACCGCATCGCGAGGATCTGCCGCTCCCGCTCCGGCAGCTGCGCGATCAGCGGCTTCAGCGCGACCAGGTTCTCCACCAGCGCGAACCGCCCGTCCACCCGGCCGAGCCGCTCGGCGGGCTGCTGCCCGTCGCCCTCGCCCGGGGAGGTCAGGTCGAGCGACCCGGCGGTGTGCGCGTTCGCGGCGGCCAGACCCTCGATCACCTCCTCCTCGGAGATCGAGAGGTACTCGGCGAGGTCGGCGACGGTCGGCTCGCGGTCCAGGGACTGGGCCAGCGCGTCCTGGGCCTTCGCCAGGTCCAGGCGCAGCTCCTGCAGGCGGCGCGGCACGTGCACGGACCAGGTGGTGTCCCGGAAGTGGCGCCGTATCTCGCCGACGATGGTGGGCACCGCGTAGGTGGTGAACTCGACGCCGAGCTCCGGGTCGAACCGGTCGATCGCCTTGATCAGGCCGACCGAGCCGACCTGGAGCAGGTCCTCGTACGGCTCCTTGCTGTGGCCGAAGCGCCGGATCGCGAACCTGACCAGGGTCAGGTTCAGTTCGATCAGGGTGTTGCGCACGTAGCTGAACTCGCGGGTGCCCTCCTCCAGGCCGGCCAGCCGGCGCAGCAGCACCCGGGTCATCGCGCGGGCGTCGGCGGGGGTGGCGTTCACCGGGTCGGCGAGCACCTCCGGGTCGAGGTCCAGGGCGACGGCCTCGGGGGCGGCGGCGGGCACTCCCAGCGGGGCGGAGGATGCCTCGATAGGGGCAGTCAGGAGAAGTTCATCAGTGGGCACGAGCATGCCAGTCCTTTCCTCGTCTCCGGCCGGTCCGTTCCCGGGTACCCGGGGTTCCTTCGATCATGCCAGGATCGACTGTGAAGTTTATGTGAAGCAAATGTGGCGAGGTCTGCTCACTTTGGATGTGCATGCGCCCCCGCGGGCGGGGCAGGCGGATCCCCGACGCGGACCGCACCGGCGGCCGCACCCCGGCGGAGGAGGGAACACCATGGGCCGGATCGAGGAATCCATCGAGATCGAGGCGCCGATCGCCGAGGTCTACCGCGAGTGGACCGACTACCAGCCGCTGCCCGCCTGCATGCGCGGCGGGGCCGGACGGGGCGCCACCGCGACCGAGGTGCTGCCGCTCGACCGGATCGCCTGGAGCGGCGGCCCCGAGCTCCCCGGGCACTCCGGGGTCGTCACCTTCCACCGGGTCACCGAGCACAGCACCCGGCTGATGCTCCAGCTCGACACCGAACCGCACGGGCTGTGGGACCACCTGGTCGAGGGCCTCGGCTTCACCGACCGCCGGATCATCGACGAACTCGCCGCCTTCAAGACCCGCGTCGAGGAGCACCGGCAGCACCTGGCCGCCTGACCGGGCCCGGCCGGCCCGCCCACCGCTCTTGCACGCTTTTGCACACCCCTGTACGCCCTTGTACGCCCGCGAGAAACGGAAGGGAGCACCGCCATGGGCCCCGTCACCGAGCGGATCACCCTGCACCTGCTCGCCCCCGACGGCACCCCCGTCGACCTCGACACCGACTGGCGCTACCGGCCCGACGACCCGTACGCGGTGCGCCTCGACTTCGGCCCGCGTGCCGCCGGGGCGGGCTGGGTGCTCTCCCGGGAGATGCTGCTCGCCGCGCTGCACGGACCGGTCGGCGACGGCGACATCCACTTCGCGCCGATCGACGACGGCTCGCTGTGCCTGGTGCTCGGCGGCGCGGGCGGCCCGGTGGCGCTCAGCGTCGACCTGGACGCGCTGGCCGGGTTCCTCACCGCCACCCTCGAACTGGTGCCGCTGGGCAGCGAGTTCGAACTGATCGACTGGGACGGCGGGCTGGCCGGGCTGCTGTCGGCCTGAACGGTCTGCGGCTCCGGACGGCGATTCCGGACGGTGGTTCTGGACGGCGATTCCGGACGGTGGCCCCGGCCGGTGGCTCCGGCCGGAGTGGGAGCGGCC
>NZ_JBHUWH010000706.1:0-2734 GCF_042670125.1 Kitasatospora sp. NPDC057198
GGTCCGGGGCCCCGGGTGTCACGAGGCGGTGCAGGAGACGGAGCCGGTCGGGAAGTTGTTGCCGGTGGAGTTGGCGGTGAAGCCGAGTGTGGTGCTGGAGTTCGCGCCGATGGTGCCGTTGTAGGCCGCGTTGCGCACCGTCACGTCACTGCCGGAGGTGGTCAGCGCACCGTTCCACAGGCTGGTGATCGTGGTGCCGGAGCCGGTCTGCCACTTCAGCGTCCAGGAGTTGATCGGCGTCGCATTGTGGTTCATCACCTCGACCAACGCCTGGAAGCCCCCGCCCCACGAGCTGACCACGCTGTACGTCGCCATGCACCCGCTGGTCGGCATCGGGCTGCCGCTGGACGACGGGCTGGACGACGGGCTGGTGCTGGGGCTGGTGCTGGGGCTGCTGCTCGGGCTCGCGCTGGCGCTCGGAGACGCGGACGCGGACGGGGAAGCGCTGGTGCTGGCGCTCGGGGACGGCGTGCTGCCCGACTGGTGGATGCCGGTGACCTCGCCGTGGCCGCCGTCGAAGACGACGTCCGAGCAGGAGAAGAAGTTCTCCTGGCTGTCCGAGCGCACCCACTGGATGAACATCAGGGCGGCCCCGCTGCGCCCGGACGGCAGGGTGAGGTTCCAGTAGTAGTGCCCGCCGTTGGCGCCGGGGCTGCCCACCTGCGGCGGGTTGGCGACGGTGGTCAGCAGGTTGAGGTCGGCCCAGGCCAGCGGGGTGGTCGGGGACCAGCCCTGCTTGGTCAGGTAGACCCGGAACTCACCGGGGTGCGCGGCCCAGTTGGAGTAGTCGACCTCGATGGCCGCGCCGGAGCTGAGGTGGGTCTTGGGCCAGTCGTCGCGGGCCGCGTTGTACGCCGAGAAGTCGTACGGCGACTTGTTCCCGGCGCTGCACAGCGTGCCGTCCGGCACGTAGCCCTGGCCGCGGCCGCCCGCGTTGGAGTCCAGCACCGCGAACCAGTTGTAGAGCGGCGTGGTGCCGCTCTGGGCGACGGCGGCCTGGCAGGCCGGGTTGGTGGGCGACAGCGACCCGTCGCCGGTGACGGCGTCCTGGTAGCACAGGTAGGTGCGCGAGCCGGGCACCATTGCCACGCCGTGCGCCTGGGCCGCGGGGAGCCCGAGCAGCAGCGCGCAGAGCGTCGCGACCGCGGTCGCGACGGCCGCGAGGATCGTGGGGGTCTTGCGTCGTGACATGAAACTTTCACCGCCTGGGTGGAGGGGGCCCGCCCGCGCATCGGGGTCGGACAGGCCGTCTGACTGGGAAAAAGCCATGCTCATGCCATGAGCAGAGGGGGCTCTGGGGGCAGCTCCCTCGCCTCAAGGTAACGAGCTGTCAAGTCCCGTCAAACGCACGGCTCCCGGGGCACGATTCGATCAAGTCCGTTGGTGCACAAGCCGATCGGCCGCATGCTTGCGCACGGACGGCCGACCGACCGACGACCGAGACACGACCGACCGACGCACGCACGACCGACCGACCGACGCACGACGCACGACGCACGACGCACGACGCACGACGCACCAGAGGGAGCACGCATGGGGACGGACCGCCGGACACCCGACGAGGGGCCGCCGGTGCTGGCCGCCGAGGGCCTCCGGGTCAGCGCGGGCGGCCAGCAGCTGCTCGCCGTACCGTCGCTGTCCGTCCCGCCGGGCGGCTGCCTCGGGCTGGTCGGCGCGAACGGCTCCGGGAAGTCGACGCTGCTCAGGGCGCTGGCCGGGCTGCTCCACCTCGACGCGGGCACCGTGCTGCTGGACGGCGCCCCGGTGCGCGAGCACGAACTCTCCTTCCGGCAGCGGGTCGGCGTCTTCCTGGACGACGCCGACTGCTTCCCCGACCTCACGGTGGCCGAGCACGTCCGGATGGTCGTCGCCGCGCACGGACTCGACCGGCCCGACCACCGGTGCGCCCGGGTCCTGGACGCGCTGGGCCTGCGGCACCGGGCCGACGCCTTCCCCGACACGCTCTCCGCGGGCCAGCGGCAACTCCTGCTGCTGGCCGCCGTCCTGGTCCGCCCGGCCCGCCTGCTGCTGCTGGACGAGCCGGAGCAGCGCCTGGACACCCGGGCCCGGGAGCGGCTGGCCGACGCCCTGCGCCGGAGCCGGGCCGACGGCACCGCGATCGTCCTGGCCGCCCACGACCGCCCGCTGCTCGACCGGGTCGCCGACCGGGTCCTGGTCCTCGACGAGGGGCGGGTCACCGACCACGGTCCGACCGCCGACGTACTCGCCCGGGGGGCCGCGCCGTGGGACTGACCGCTCACCGGCCCGCGCCGACCACAGCGCCCGCCACCGACCCGGCCCGCCGCGCGGTCGAGGAGCTGCGCCGCACCCGGGCCCGCCGGGCGCCCCGCGGCGCGGGCGGCCGCACCCGGCGGGCCTGGACCGCGCTGGTCGCCGCCGGGGCGCTGCTGGCCGTGCTGGCGGGCACCGTCGACACCCTCTCCGGCCTGGCCGGTGCGGTCCTCGCCCGCGGCGACGGCCGGCTTCCCGGGCTGCTGGTCGGTCTGGGCGTGCTCGGCACGGCGGGGCTGCTGCGGCTGTCGCTGTGGCTGGGCCCGGTCGTGCTGCCCGCCCCGGAGCTCGGCTGGCTGCTGCCGCTGCCGGTGGACCGGCGCCGGCTGCTGCGTCCGCGCCTGGCGGGCGCGCTGGCCGCGGCGGGGGCGGGCGGCGCCGTGCTGGGCGCGCTCGGCGGGGCGGTGGCCGCCGCGGGTGGCGCCCCGAGCCCGTCCGGGGT
>NZ_JBHUWH010000707.1:0-2731 GCF_042670125.1 Kitasatospora sp. NPDC057198
AGCGCCAGCCCCGCTCCCGCGATGTAGAGCTCGCCCGCGACACCCACCGGGACCACACGACGCGCCCCGTCCAGCACATACACCCGCGTATTCGCGATCGGACGACCAATCGAGGGCTCCGAACCGTCCCGGGGAACCAGCACCGACGTCGAGTACACGGTGGCCTCGGTCGGGCCGTAGATGTTGTGGATCTGAGCCACCGAGGTACTCCGGTACGCCTGGGCCGCAAGATCCCCCGAGAGACGCTCACCACACAGACTGATCGTGCCGACACCGGCAGGAACAGCACCCGCACGCACCAACTCCGCCAGAATCGACGGCACCGTGTTGACCAGGTCCACCTCCACCGGACCGGCCAGCAGATCCAGAGCCGTCTCCACCATCACCACCGTGCGACCACTCGCCAGCGACCCGAAGATCTCGAACACCGACAGGTCGAAACACACCGACGTCGACGCCAGCACCGAGCCCGCGCCCACCTCGTCGAAGAACCGCGCCGACCACGCCATGAACGACGCCACCGACCGGTGCCCGATCACCACACCCTTCGGCGACCCCGTCGACCCGGACGTGTAGATCACATACGCGGCGTCCTCCATCGACGCACGCACCGCGGCCACCCCCGCCGCACACCCCTCGTCCCCAGACTCCGACACCACATCCACATCCACCATCACCCGCCCGTCCAGCGCGACCACATCCGCCAGCGCCGCCTGCGACACCACCACCCCGCACCCCGAATCGTCCAGCATGTACGCCAGCCGCTCCGCCGGATACGACGGATCCAGCGGCACATACGCACCACCCGCCCGCAACACACCCAGCAACGCAACCACCAACCCGACCCCGCGCCCCACACACAAACCCACCAAAACCCCAGGCCCCACCCCCAACTCCGCCAGACGACGCGCCACCCGCGCCACCCGCACCTCCAACCCACCGAACGTCAACTCCTCACTGCCACACCGCACCGCCACCCCATCAGGACACTCCCGCGCCCACTCCGCCACCAACTCATGAACCAGCACATCACCACGGAACCCCAACACCGAATCGTTCCACCCGACCAACAACCGCTCCCGCTCCACCTCACCCACCAACTCCACCTCACCCACCAACACACCCGCATCCCCCACCACCCCCGCAAGCAACACCCCAAAATGACCCACCAATTGCTCCACCAAACCCGGGGAGAGCTGAGAACTGTCGTAGGAAAACGTGAGGTTGAGGGTCTCGTCGGCCGAGGCAAAAATCGTCATCGGATACCCGGTGACCTCCACGCCCCGCAGGCGGCGCCGCTGAAGTCCGGCCGGCATGTCGGCGGTGCCCAGCGTTCGCGGAAAGTTCTCGAAAACGACTATCGAGTCGAACAACTGCTCACTTCGACTGATGCCGCTCCACCCATGGATATCGATGAGCGAACTGTGCTCGTAGTCCCGAGCCTCGGCCTGTTGCTGTTGGAGCTGCCGGAGCCAGGATGCCGCCGACATCTCACGGCAGATCTTGACGCGGACGGGCAAGGTGTTGATGAACGATCCCACTGCGGTATCCACCCCGGGCAGATCAACGGGCCGACCTGACCCGGTGGCGCCGAAGACGATGTCGTCGCTACCGGTGTACCGGTGAAGCAACAGCGCCCACACTCCTTGGACGAGGGTGTTCATGGTGATGCGTTCTGCCGACAGGAAGGTACGCAGCTGGCTCGTTTCAGGGGCCGAGTACTCGAGGTGCATCTCCCGGTAGTCCGGTGCGCCGGCACCGGGATCTCCGGCCAGGTGGGTGGTCTCGGAGAGTTCGGAGAAGTAGTTCCTCCAGAAGCGTTTGGCTTCTGCAGCCGGCTGACGAGACAGCCACTCGATGTAGCGGACGAACGGCATGGACTTCGCGCTCGGTGGCTCCTGGCCCTGCTGCAGGGATTGGTAGACGGAGAATACCTCCTTCAGGACGATGGACAGACTCCACCCGTCCAGCAGCAGATGGTGGAAACTCAGCAGACAGAGTGCGCGGTCCGCTCCGAGTCGTACAAGCTTGATGCGCAGCAACGGCGCGACAGTGAGATCGAAGCCGTTGGCCCGGTCGGCCGCCAGCATCTCCTCTACGAGCTTCCCCTGCTCGCCATCGGAGTGCTCCGACCAGTCGATTTCAGTGAAGGGAACTTCCACCTTCCGGCCGACTATCTGCACCGGCTCCCTGGACTCCTCCCAAACGAATGCGCTGCGGAGGATCGTGTGTGAGTTGACCACGTGCTGCCACGCCTGACGGAAGACCGCACTGTCGAGCGGCCCGTCGTACTCCTCGACGATTTGGACGATGTACGGGCTTGAACCGCCGACCGGATCATACAAGCTGTGGAATAGCATCCCAGCCTGTGAAGGGGTCAGGCGGTAAATGTCCTCAATGTCGAAACTTGACACCTTAGAACCTCCTCAGGATGTTGGCCAGCTCGGCCGCGTCGAGACTTGCGTTGGGAAATTCTTGTTCACCGGCCGGATACGTCGATGTGCCTTCACTAATTTGGTCGATGAAAAAGTCAACCGTTTCAATGAATGTGGCGGCCATCTTTCCGGTCGGACTTTCTCCACCCGCGGGGCCGACGTGCTCAAACTTCACCGAAAATTTCCCATCGGTGACCTTGGCGATGATTTGGAGTGGGTGGCTTCGGTGGGCGTTGGGGCTGGTTTCGTGGCCGGTGGGTTCGGTGGGGTCTGCGTAGGTGCCGAGTCCGGGGATG
>NZ_JBHUWH010000708.1:0-2727 GCF_042670125.1 Kitasatospora sp. NPDC057198
CCTCTGTGTGATCTAGGAGATCAACCCCCATGCAGAACGTGAAGAAGGCCGCCGTCCTGTCGGCCGCCGCTGCCGGCCTGGTGCTCGGCTCGGCCGGCCTGGCCAACGCCTCGGCCGGCGCCGAGGGCGTCGCCGCCAACTCCCCCGGCGTGCTCTCCGGCAACGCCGTGCAGGTGCCGGTGCACGTCCCGGTGAACGTCTGCGGCAACTCGATCAACGTCATCGGCCTGCTGAACCCGGCGTTCGGCAACTCCTGCGCCAACGTCGACATGCCCGTCGTCGAGGAGCCCCCGGCGCCGCCGGTCGGCGACGACTGCTGAACAGCCCCCGGCTGATCGGCACCCCCGTGCAGACCGCCCCCCGGCCCCGCGGCCGGGGGGCCGCTCGCGTTCCTCCCCGGAGCACCGCTCCGCTCACCCCGAAGGATTGGCCGATGACCCGGAAGACCACCGGCGCCGTCGCCGCGCTCGGCGCCGCGATGCTGCTCGGCGGCGTCACCGCCCAGGCCGCGCACGCCGAGGCGGACACGCTCGGCGGGCTCCCCGCGCCCACCACCCACCTGCAGAACACCGACGCCCAGCAGGCCCTCGGCGGCACCACCAGCGCGCTGGGCTACGCCGTCGCCCCGGTGAAGGAGCTGCGGCTCGACCCGTGGGCCGGCTCCGGCGCGGACGTGCTGAACAACGGCGTCGCGGTCGTCCCCGACAACGGCGTCGCGCCGGTCGGCACCGCCCCGCTCACCGCGCCGCTGTCCGGCGGCGGCGGGGCGGAGGACCTCCCGCTGGCCGGCCCGCTGCTCGGCGTGCTGCCGGGCTGAGCGCGGACACCGAGCGGCCCGGCCTCCCCCCGCGGGGAGACCGGGCCGCTGCGTGCCGCCGGCGGTCCGTCAGACCTGGGCCTGGTTGAGCCCGTTGGCGAGGATGCCCACCGGGTCGGCCTGGTCGACCATCTCGCCGGTGGTGGCGGTGGTGGTGGCGGCCAGGTTCCGCACCGAGTCGGTGACCGAGATCTGGTCCTGCTCGCCGCCGAGCGAGGCGCTCGCCCCCGGGACGGCCTGCACCGGCGCGGTCACCAGGTGCGGGTCGACCTTGTCCAGGGTGAGCGCGGCATCGGTGAGCTGACCGCTCTGGCCCTCGACGAAGGAGACCGGCTGCCCCAGGCCCACCGCCGGACCGCCCAGGTTGAGCGGGGCGGCCGGGGCGTCCACGCCGAGGGCGCCGAGCTCGGTGCTCCGGTCGACCTCGGGCAGCGGCAGCACCGCGCCCAGCGAGGGGCCGACCTTGCCGCCGTTGAGCGCGGGCAGCACGTGGTCCGGGATCGGCTGGGTGGGGCTCTGGCCCGTCCCGGTGGGCGGCATCAGCGGCGAGGTCGGGATCCCGCCGTGGACCTCGCCGCCGTCCGGCAGCAGCGGCAGCGGCGCGGTCGCCGCGCTGAGCGGGATGCTGAACGGCACCTCCTGGGTGGCCAGGCCGTTCTCGATCGCGGCCACCTCGGCCGGGGTCTTCGGGGCCGCCTGGGCCACGCCCTGGGTCGCCGCCACGCCGGCGCCGACCGCCAGCAGCAGAGCGCCGGTCGCCCGCTTGGAGAGCTTCATCGTGTTCGCCGTTCGTTCGGGAAAGTTCGTTCGGAAAGTTCGTTCGGAAAGCTGGTTCGCGTGCCCGGTGGGCACCCTGGCGAACGATCCAGCTGCCCGACGGATAGCGGCAGTTAACCGGAACGGCTGAATAATCCGATCTCCGCACCGTCGAAAATCCGACCGGCGCGCGGGCGAAACGGTGATCGCCGACGAATTTCCGGAAGACCCCGTAACTTTCCGAGCCGCCATTCTTTGATCCCGACGACGACGGGGCAGCACCCCTCGAACGGCATTTCAGAGAGGTATCTCCACCATGCTCAAGAAGACTTTCGCTACCGTCGGCCTGGCCGCCGCCGCGCTGGCCGCGGTGTCCACCCCCGCCGTCGCCATCGGCAACGCGGACGGTTCGGCCGGCTCGATCCAGGGCAACGGCGGCACCAACGCCACCGGCACCTGGGGCAACAACAGCCCGAACTTCCACTTCGCCGACAACCCGAACATCTGCCTCCCGGAGATCCACAACATCGGCGTCGGCGTGCTCGGCGTCGCGGTTCCGGTCGAGGTCGACGCGCTCAACAACCAGCCCAAGCAGACCTGCGTGGTCGGCCAGGGCACCCTCGGCAGCGGCGACGGCGGCGTCTCCCACCTGGTCGGCTGACCCACCGTCACTGCCCCCGGCGCGGAGCCCCACGCTCCGCGCGGCACCACCCGCCGGGTCCGCTCCCCCGGTCCGGCGGTCAGGACCCGGCGCGAGCCACGCACCGGTCCGCTGCTCCACTCCATCAGATCCGAAAAGGAAAACCCAATGATCAAGAAGGCTCTCGCCGCCGCCGGCCTCGCCGCCGCCGGTCTCGCCTCGATCGCCTCCCCGGCGATGGCCATCGGCGACGCGGACGGCGCCGCCACCTCGGTGCAGGGCAACGGCGGCACCAACGCCACCGGCACCTCGGGCAACCACAGCCCGAACTTCCACACCCTGGACAACCCGAACCTCTGCCTCCCCGAGGTGCACAACATCGCCGTCGCCGTCATCGGCGTCGCGGTGCCGGTCGAGGCCGGTGTCCTGAACAACGAGCCGTCGCAGACCTGCGTCGTCGGCCAGAACACCGTGGGCAGCGGCGACGGTGGCGTCTCCCACCTGATCGGCTGAC
>NZ_JBHUWH010000709.1:0-2716 GCF_042670125.1 Kitasatospora sp. NPDC057198
GGACGGGGCCGGGTCGGGCTCACCCTCGACGGAGACGTGCGGCAGCAGGCGGTCGAGCCAGCCGGGCAGCCACCAGTTGGCGGCGCCGAAGCGGTGCATCAGCGCGGGGACGAGGACCATCCGCAGCACCAGCACGTCGAGCAGGACGGCCAGGGCCAGGCCGAGCCCGAACTCGGCGATCATGCGCTGCCCGGCGAACAGGAAGGCCGCGAACACGCAGGCCATGATGACGGCGGCGGCGGTGATGACCTGGCCGGTCTCGCCGTGGCCGACCCGGACGGCGCGGTGGTTGTCCCGGGTGTGGGTCCACTCCTCGTGCATCCGGCTGATCAGGAAGACCTGGTAGTCCATCGAGAGGCCGAACAGGATCGCGATGATCATCACGGGGGCGAACGCCTCGACCGGCCCGGCCGCGCCCGCGCCGAGCGCCTCGGAGCCCCAGCCCCACTGGAAGACCGCGACGATCGCGCCGAACGCCACGCCCATGGTGAGCAGGTTCATCGCGACGCCGATCAGCGGCACCAGCAGGCTGCGGAAGGCCACCATCATCAGCAGGCAGCCCAGGCCGACGATGATCCCGATGAACAGCGGCAGCTTGGAGATCAGCACGTCGGCGAAGTCCGCGGCGGTGGCGGTGGCGCCGCCGACGTAGACCTGCAGGCCGGTGCCGGCCTCGGCGGCGGGGACGGTGCGCTCGCGCAGTTCGGTGATCAGCTCGGAGGTCTGCGCGGACTGCGGGGAGGTGCTGGGTACCACCTGGACGATGCCGACCCGCTGCCCGTCCTGCATCGGCGCGGCCGCGACCTGGGCGACGCCGTCCAGGCCCTTCAGCTCGGCGACCAGCCCGTCCAGCGCGGCCTTGTCGGCGGCGGCGGGGGCCTCGGCGACCAGCAGCAGCGGCCCGTTGGAGCCGGGCCCGAAGCCCTCGGCCAGCAGGTCGTACGCCTGCCGGGAGGTGCTGGACTTCGGGTTGTTGCCCGCGTCCGAGCTGCCCAGGCGCAGCGACAGCACCGGCAGCGACACGGCGAGCATCAGCAGCAGGGCGACCAGCGCCTTGCCGGTGGGCCGGGCCTGCACCCTGGCGGCCCAGCGCGGCCAGAGGCCGGTGGTGTGCTCCTCGCCGGGGCCCTGCCCGGCCAGCCGGCGGCGCTGGGCGCGGCTGAGCACCCGCAGCCCCAGCAGGCCGAGCAGGGCGGGCAGCAGGGTGACCGCGGCCAGCACGGTCAGCGCGACGGTGAGCGCGGCGGAGATCGCCATGCCGTTGAGGAAGCCCATGCCGAGGATCAGCATGCCGAGCAGGGCGATCACCACGGTCAGACCGGCGAACAGCACGGCCCGGCCGGAGGTGTTCAGCGCCTTCGCGGAGGCGTCCTCGACGCCCAGGCCGGCCATCAGGCCCTTGCGGTGCCGGTTGACGATGAACAGCGCGTAGTCGATGCCGACGCCGAGGCCGACCAGCACGCCCAGGGTGGGCGCGACCGAGGCGATGCTCATGCCGTGGCTGAGCAGCCCGGTGCCGATCACGCCGGTGCCGACGCCCGCGACCGCGGTGAGGATCGGCAGCGCGGCGGCCCAGGCGGAGCGGAACACCAGCGTCATCACGACCAGGGCCGCGACGATGCCGATGATCTCGCTGAGGCCGCCCATCTCGGTCTCGGTGTTCTGCACGGCCTGCCCGCCGAGCTGGACGTCCAGCCCGTCGGTGCGGGCCTGCTTCGCGAGGTCGATCACGTGCTCGACGTCGGCCTTGGGGACGGCGTGCGCGTCCCCGGTGAAGGTGACCTGCGCGTACGCGGTGGTGCCGTCGGCGCTGACCTGCCGGGCGCCGCGCTCGCCGTACGGGCCGGAGACCGAGGCGACGGACGGGCTGTGCGCGATGGCGTCCAGCGCCGCGGTCATCCGGTCCTTGACGGCGGGGTCGTTCACGGTGCCGGCGGCGGTGTGCCACACCACGTTGTCGGTGTCGCCGGCCGCGGCGGGCATCTGCTCCTTCAGCAGCTCCAGCGCCCGGCTGGACTCGGTGGCGGGCATCGCCATGCTGTCGCTGTACTTGGTGCCGACCGCGCCCGAGACCGCCCCGAGCCCGACCAGCAGGCCCAGCCACAACAGCACGGTGACGAGCCGGTGCCGGTGGCACCAGCGTGCGAGGACGGACATGCGCGACTCCCGTTTTTCGGCCTTCTCCCGGTCTTCCCACCCTCCCCCGCGCCCCCGCCCGCCGTCGTCCCCCGTCCGCGGACACCCGGCGTACCGCGTCCGCGGTACCGGGCCGCCGCCCGCTACCGCACCCGTGGACCCCGGGCACGGGGGACCTGCGGAGGAGGAGCTGATCCTCCGTCAGAAGTACTCGCACGAACGGTCCTCCGCCCGTGGGCCGAGCCCCGGGCCGTCCGGGCGGCCGACGCCACCGGCCGGGCGGGCCGGAAGGCTGGGAGGAACGGGAGGACGGGTGCGGCCGAGCGCGCCCGGCCCGTACGACGGAGGTCACGGTGGCTGTCCCCATCCCCGAGCAGCGGCCCGAGCGCCGGCCCGAGCAGCGGCCCGAGCGCCGGCACCGGCGCTGGCCCGCCTGGGCGCCGGCCGCGGCGGCCGGCTGGGGCGTGCTGTACGCGGCCGTCCAGACCGGCTGGGCGCTGACCCGCACCACCGTGCCGTGGAAGGCGCACTCCGCCTACCCGCCGCCGGCGCAGCTCGTCCTCGCCGCGCTCGCCCTCGC
>NZ_JBHUWH010000710.1:0-2695 GCF_042670125.1 Kitasatospora sp. NPDC057198
CCCCGGACCCGCCCCCGTGCGGTGCGGTCAGTGCCGGACGGGGATTCAGTGCTGGACGGGGATGGTGGCGGTCAGCCAGGTGAAGACGCCCGGGACCATCGGCTTCCAGACATCGCTGCTGTGGGAGCCGCTGGTCTCCTGGACGGTGACGGTGGTGGGGGGCTTGGCGGCGGCCTTCAGGGCCTCGCCGGCCTCCAGGCCGTCACCCTTGTTGCCGCTGACGTACAGGGCGGTCTTCGGCGGGGTCTTCGCGGACTTCAGGATGTTGAGCGGGTTGGAGACCTCGCGCAGGTGCGGGTCCTTCGCGGTCAGCGACTTGCCCTCGGTGGCGGGGTCGTTGTAGCCGGACAGGCTGATCCCGGCCCGGTAGCGGTTCGGGTGCTCCAGGGCGAGCTTGGCGGCGCAGTGGGCGCCCGCCGAGTAGCCGGCCACCGCCCAGCGCTCGGGCGACGGGTCGGCGCGGAAGTTGTCGAGGACCATCTGCGGCACGTCGCGGGAGAGCCAGGCGTCCGCGTTGACCTTGCCGGGGACGTCGGCGCAGCCGGTGTCGGTGCTGTCGCCCAGCAGGTTGGTGCGCGGCGAGACCAGGATGAACGGGGCGACCTGCCCGTCGCGCATCATCGGCTTCAGCTGCTCGGAGACCTTCAGGGTGCCGAACCAGGTCTTGGAGGAGCCCGGCCAGCCCGGCAGCAGTTCCACCACGGGGAAGGTCCTGTCCTTGTACGCCGGGTCGTCGTACTGCGGCGGCAGCCAGACCAGCACCTCGCCGTCGACGCCGGACACCTCGCCCTTGAGGTCGGTGGTCCGCACGTCCTCGGGCACCTTCGGGTCGTCGACCGGCTTGAACTGCTGGAGCACCTTGGTGCGCTGCGCGTCGTTGCCGGGCCCGCCGGCGCCGTCCGAGCCGTCCGGCCCGGTCCGCAGGTCGGGCACCGCGCGGACGTGGTTGCCGGTGCCGAGCAGGTCGTCCCAGCTGCCGTAGATCAGGTTGGCGTTGTTCACCATGACGAAGACCATCAGGACGGCCGTGATCTGACAGAACAGCAGCATCACGATCCTGGAGAGCGCCTGAAAGGGCTTCGGCCCGCGCACCCGGCCCCACAGCAGCAGCGCCACCGCGATCGAGACCGGCACCAGGACGATCGTGAGGAGGAGGAACGGGGTGCCTGTCAGCTGCATCGGGGTCTCTCGAATCGGGTCGTCCGGCCGTCCGGGGCAAGGTCCCCCGGATCACGCATCACACTTGTCAGACTGCGTCACACACTCGATCAGTTGCTGTCGACACTCGCGGAAACCTGAGAGGAACATCACTTTTTCGTGAGAATCCGCTGGGTGCCCGGCGCCCAGTCTGCCAGTTCGCCCACAGCCCTCCGACCTCCGAGCGCAACCTTTACCCGATCAAGGAGCATTCGTTCCGTGACCCGTGCCAGCGGCCCCGCCCGTCCCGTCCTGCCCAACCTGCTGGGCCTCGGCCCGCGCGCCGAGCGCCGCCGGCGCACCCTGCCCGCCGGGGTGCTGAGGCTGCCCACCATCGGGGTGGACATCGGCGGGACCAAGGTCGTCGCGGGCGTGGTCGACGGGGACGGCCGCGTGGTGGAGCGGCTGCGCACCGAGACCCCGGACAAGAGCAAGAGCCCCAAGGTGGTCGAGGACGTCATCGTCGACCTGGTGCTGCAACTGGCCGACAAGCACGACGTGCACGCCGTCGGCGTCGGCGCGGCGGGCTGGGTGGACGCCGAGCGCTCCACCGTGCTGTTCGCCCCGCACCTGAACTGGCGCGGAGAACCGCTGCGGCAGGCGCTCAGCTCCCGGCTGCGCTTCCCGGTGGTGGTGGAGAACGACGCCAACGCGGCGGCCTGGGCCGAGTGGCGCTTCGGCGCCGGGCGCGGCGAGGACCACATGGTGATGATCACCCTGGGCACCGGGATCGGCGGCGCGCAGGTCCGCGACGGCCACGTCGACCGGGGCAAGCACGGCCTGGCGGGCGAGTTCGGCCACATGCAGGTGGTGCCGGGCGGCCACCGCTGCCCGTGCGGCAACCGGGGCTGCTGGGAGCAGTACTCCTCCGGCAACGCGCTGGTGCGCGAGGCGCGCGGGCTGGCCGCCGAGGAGTCCCCGGTGGTGCAGCCGCTGCTGGCCCGGGCCGGCGGCACCCCGCTGGGCATCACCGGCCCGCTGGTCACCGAGGCCGCCCGGGACGGCGACGCGGTGGCCGTCGAGCTGCTCTACGAGGTCGGCCGCTGGCTCGGCGTCGGCATCGCCAACCTGGCCGCCGCGCTCGACCCCGGCCGCTTCGTGGTCGGCGGCGGCGTCAGCGAGGCCGGCGACCTGCTGCTCGGCCCGGCCCGGGACGCCTTCCGCCGCACCCTGACCGGCCGCGGCTTCCGCCCCGAGGCCGAGATCGTGCACGCCGACCTCGGCAACGAGGCCGGACTGGTCGGCGCCGCCGACCTGGCCCGGCAGGTGGCCCGCCGCTTCCGCACCGTCAAGCGCCGCCGGGTGGAACGACCCGCGGGCAACGGCTGATCCGCGGACCGGTGTTGACGCCGCGTCAACGCCCGGTGAAAACCGCCCCGGATGGCCGACGCGCCTGTTGTCCGGTGCACGTCGGGTGTGGGACAACGGGGGACCGACGCCGACCCAGGGAGGCCGCATGCGTGCCCGTCTCGTCCCCGTCCTCGCGCTCGTCACCGCC
>NZ_JBHUWH010000711.1:0-2692 GCF_042670125.1 Kitasatospora sp. NPDC057198
CAGCCGGAGCCAGAGCCGGCCGGCGCCGCGGCGGAGGTTCGCGCCGGCGGGCGTGCCGCCGAGGAACAGCGCCGCGGGGCCGCCGACCAGCAGGACGGCGCCGGTGGCGAGGATCACGGGCAGCAGCAGCCGGGCCGTTCCGGCCCGGTCGGGCGCGGCCTGGCCGACCGGGGCGGTGGCGGGGCCGGGCGAGGCGCTGCCGCTGGGCCTGCCGGAGGCCGCAACCTGGACGGCACCGCTGCCGGTGCCGGTGCCGGTGCCCGAGGCGGTCCCGGCGTCGCCGGTCCCGGTGCCGTCGGTGCCGCCGACGGATCCCCCGAGGCCGCCGGAGCTCCCGCCGGTACTCCCGCCGGTGCCGCCGCCGTCGGATCCGGAACCGCCGCCACCCTCGGTGCCGGTGTCGGCGGGCTTGCCGGGCGTGCCGCCGTCCTGTGCGGCGACGTGGTCGGCGGCGGCCTTCGCCTGTGCGGTCTGGGCCTTGGTCAGGGCCGCGTACCCGAAGGCGAGTTGACCCGGCGCCCGGCCGTAGACCTGCCCCTGGCCGGGGTCGGTGACGGTGCGCACGAACCTGCTGACCGCGGCGGCCTTGGCCTGGCCGAGGCCCTCGGTCGGCAGCATGGCGTACTGCACCATGGTCAGCGGGTACGCCTTCGGGTCCTTCGCGTAGGCGGAGTCCTCCTCGTCGTACGGGAGCTGCTGGGTGCCGGTGGTCTCGTCGAAGGGCATGTCCTTCGCCGCGGCCTGCATCGAGGTGATCGTCGGCGTGGTGAACTGGCCTGCGCCGTTGGGGAGTTCGACCTCGGGCAGGTTCATCGCCTGGGCGCCGCCGCTGTCCATGACGGCGAACAGGGCCCGGCTGCCGGGGGGCATGGTGAAGCACTTCTCGTGCTGGCCGTCGGCGTTGACGTAGGGCAGTTGGCAGGACAGCCGGTTCTCCAGCACCATCCGCAGCACCTGGCCGAGGCCGCCCAGCACCGGGTTCCACTCGTACTGCTTGTGGTTGTTCTGGCCGCTGTAGTCGAGCGCCTGGAAGGAGTCGACCGGGTAGCCGGTGAAGGCCGGCGGCAGGAACCTGGTGTTGACGCGGGTGCCCCACGGGTCGGGGGCGCCCTGGAGGAACTGCCCGGCGTCCGGGTCGGCGGCGATCCACTCGGTCAGCCGGTGCACCAGGTCGGTGGTGCCGCCGACCACGATCGGCGCGCTGTTGGCGACGTTGCCACAGCCGGGCCAGGTCACGCCGGGCGCGGTCTCGGCGTTGAGCTTGCGGAACTCCTCGTCGTCGAAGATGCAGAGCGGGTTGCCGCGGACGGTCTCGGTGTCGTCCGTGTTGTACTGGCGGTAGGTCTGGGTGAGCATCTTGGCCAGCAGCCGCTGATTGAGCCGGACGCGGCGGACCTGCCGGTGGGTGGCGCTGTCGTCGATGACGAAGACCACCGAGACGGCGCTGTTGGCGAGCGGCGCGTAGACGTACGGGCGGGTCGGCGGGTCGGTGCTCGGGACGGAGGTCAGCGCGACGTCCGCGCCGGACCTGCGCAGGAAGGACGCCCGGGCCTGCGGTTCGCCGTTGCCGACGGAGTACTGCACCCGCAGCGGGTCGGCGTCCAGGCAGCCGCCGGTGCGCCACTGCTGCATGGCCCGGTCGGCCATCTCCAGGCCGATCGCGGAGAAGTCCGCGTCACCGGCCGTGCAGGCGTCGGGGGTCGGCGCGAAGTCCAGCGGGACGGTGATGTGCCGCTTCCAGGCGCAAGCCTCGCCGGTCATGTAGTTGGTGTCGATCGGCCGGAGCCGGAACGAGGCGTCCGAGGCGGTGTCGAAGTTGAAGTCCATGTCCGCCGAGTGGTCGTCGCAGTTGATCGCGAACTCGGGGTAGCTGCCGGCACCCATGGTGTCGCCGCCGTAGTTCGGCTCGATCACCAGCGAGCACTTGTGGGTGCTGTCGCAGCCGAGGCCCTGGCTCTGGGTGGCGGTCCACAGCTCGATGTCCGCCTCGCCGGTGCCGTCCGGGCGGGTCGCCGCGATCACCATGTTCGACGGGAACTCGGGGGACGTCCCGGCCTCCGGCGTGTCCTGCAGGAAGCCCTTGCTCTCGTCACCGCCGTACAGGGTGGACCCGTAGCAGTCGATGATCCGCGGGTTCTCGCCCTTGCACTGGTAGATCCGGATCGCGTAGTAGACGCCCCCGGCGAACGGGGAGATCACCTGGACGGGCTGGTTCATGAAGTCGACGGTCGGCGTGAGACCCGTCCAACTGACGTGCACCACCTGGTTCCTGAGGTCGTTGGCCTGGGAGACCGTGACCCTTCCGGGTGCCCCGTCCTGCCCGGTGGCCGGGTCGAACCGCTTCGGCCCCTCCACCTCCATCCCCGAGGCCGCCCGGGCCGGCTGGACCCCGGGGCCGCCGAGCGGCAGGAACACGACGGCGGCGGCCACCGTCCAGGCCAGCACGGCCGCCAGGTACGCCTTCAACGGACGCGATCCGGTTCTCAGCCCCCACGGGCGGGTTCTCATCGGCGCAGCACCTCCGGCGACGGCGCGCCAGATCGGGCACGCACGGATGACAGGGAGCGGAGCAACCGGTCGGCGGCTCCGACGATATTCGGCCAGTCGCTTCTGGCCGGTCGCTGTCATCCAGGTGTACGAGACCCCAATTGGTGCTCGAATCAAGAGAATTGGCACTCCGTCAGAAAAGCGC
>NZ_JBHUWH010000712.1:0-2690 GCF_042670125.1 Kitasatospora sp. NPDC057198
CTGGTTGGCCTGGGACTCGGCGGTGGCGAGGAGGCTGTCGATGTTCGCGCCGGGGTCGGTCAGCGCGGCGGACATCGCGGTGTCGAGGATCTTGTAGAGCTGCTGGGCGGCCGGCGGCTCGGTGATCGACTTGGTGGGGTTCTTGATGTAGGGGTCGTAGTTGGACAGCGGCAGGTTGCCGTTGGTCTTCAGCGACTCGGTGATGGCCTTGATCTGCGGCGAGTCCGCGGACCAGAAGTACGGCTGCGGGACGGCGATCGCGACCGGGTCCTTGCTGCTGCCCGCGAGGGTCTTGGAGCGGGCGAAGTTGAACTGGCCGGCGTCCGGGGTCTGGTACTGGAAGTTGATCCAGGCGATCTCGGCCTTGATCTGGTTCGGGGTCTGGCCCTTCTTGATGTAGTACAGGTCGCCGCCGCCGAGGCTGTTGCCGGGGCCGGTGGCGCCGGGCATCGGGCCGAGGCCGTACGCCTTCGGGTCGGCGCCGAGCACCTCGATCAGGTGCTTGACGACGTCGGGGGCGCCGAGGAACATGCCGACCTTGCCGGTGGCCAGCGGCGGGAAGGCGTCGGCCCACTGGGTGATCGGGGTGGCGCTGATGCTCTGGTCGGTGAAGCGCATGTCGTGCAGGCGCTTGAGGACCTGCTTGCCCTCGGGCGAGTTGAAGGCGGCCTTCTTGCCGTCGTCGGTGACCATCTTGCCGCCGAGGCTGTAGAGCTCGGAGGTGAAGTGCCAGCCGCCGGTGTTGCCGCCGGAGTAGTCCTGGTAGCCGGTGATGCCGTTGCCGAGGGCGGAGATCTTCTTCGCGGCGGCCTGCACCTCGTCCCAGGTGGTCGGCGGCTTGTCGGGGTCGAGGCCGGCCTGCTTGAACAGGTCGCGGTTGTAGATCAGACCGGTGGTGTAGTAGTTGATCGGCAGGGCGTAGACCTTGCCGTCCACCGTCATGTTGTCCTTGACGGACGGCAGCATCGAGGAGAAGCCGGGCAGCGTCTCGTCGTTGACGTACTTGGTGATGTCCTGCGCGTCACCGGAGTTCAGCGTGGCGTCGCGGTCGGTGAAGTAGGCGTGGAACGCGCCGGTCTCGTCGTGCGCCTTGTACTGCGCGGTCTGCTGGGCCGGGACCTCGCACTGGCCGACGTAGGGCTTCGCGTTGATGGTGACGTTCGGGTACTTGGTCTTGAAGAGCGCCAGGTCGTCGGCGTAGTTGGCCTTGCCCGCCGCCTGGTCCGCACCCGGTGCGCAGTCGATGGAGATGGTGACGGTCGCGTTCGGGTCGAGCGGCTTGCCGTCCGCGACGCCGGCCGCGGCGTCGTTGCTGCCGCCGGAGGAGTCGCTGCTGCACGCGGCGGTGCTCAGCAGCAGACCTGCGGCGAGGGCGAGGGCGGCCATCCGGCTCGATCTGTTCAGCATCATGCGTACCCCATGGGTGGGAGAGGTTTCGGGTGGGGCCGGGCGAAAGCCGACGTGTGAGGAACGTAGGTCCTTGAACCGCTCTACGCAAGAGGTTGACGAGAAAGTGAAAAGTTACGACTGTGCATCGACCGGCACTCGACAGCCCGACCCCCTCCCACTGGGGCGCGGAGTGCCACTTCAGCCCGCTTGCGGGCGTGCTTGCCGCTTCTTACTTGATTCTGTTCTACTTTTGCGCATGAAGAGCAAGCTTTCCGTGGTCGCGAAGCACGTCGGCGTCAGTGAGGCCACGGTCAGCCGGGTCCTGAACGGCAGACCGGGCGTCGGCACCGCCACCCGGATCGCCGTCCTCACCGCCCTGGACGTGCTCGGCTACGAGCGGCCCAGCCGGCTGCGCGGCGAACGCGCCCGGCTGATCGGCCTGGTGCTGCCCGAGCTGCAGAACCCGATCTTCCCGGCGCTGGCGGAGGTGGTCGGCGGCGCGCTCGCGCAGGGCGGCTTCATCCCGCTGCTGTGCACCCGCACCGCGGGCCTCGGCGAGGCCAGCCACGTCGGCGTGCTGCTCGACCAGCAGGTCTCCGGGGTGGTCTTCGCGGGCGGCCACTGCGCCCAGGCGGACGCCTCGCACGAGCACTTCGCGCAGCTGCGCGAGCGCGGCGTCCCGGTGGTGCTGCTGAACGCCTCGGTGGAGGAGCTGGGCTTCCCGCAGGTCTCCACCGACGACGCGGCCGCGGTGGCCCAGGCGTACGCCCACCTGGCCGCGCTGGGGCACGAGCGGATCGGGCTGCTGGTCGGGCCCGAGGACCACGTCCCGTCCCGCCGCAAGCTGGCCGCCTTCGCCGAGCAGTACGCCCTGCGGGGCCGCGAGCCGCACCCCGGGTGGGTGGCGCACACCATGTTCGGCCTGGAGGGCGGCCAGGCGGCCGCCGGGCGCCTGCTGGAGACCGGCGTGACCGGGGTGATCTGCGCCAGCGACCCGCTCGCCCTGGGGGTCGTCCGGGCGGCCCGGCGGGCCGGGCTGGACGTCCCCGGCGACCTGTCGGTGATCGGCTTCGACGACTCGCCCTTCATCAACTGCACCCGGCCGCCGCTGACCACCGTCCGCCAGCCGATCGAGGCGATCGGCCGGGCCGCGGTCTCGCTGCTGGTCGGCCGGATCGACGGCGCCCCGACCCCGCCCGGCGAGCTGCTGTTCGAACCGGAGCTGGTCGTCCGGGCCTCCACCGGCCCGGCCCCGCGGCGGCCCTGAACGCGGTGCCTGGGCGCGGTGCCGGGTGGGACGC
>NZ_JBHUWH010000713.1:0-2689 GCF_042670125.1 Kitasatospora sp. NPDC057198
GCGAAGCCGTGGGCGGAAGCCCACTGCCGGATGCGATGGGTGCGTCCGGTCGCCGTCCCTTCGATTGTCGCGCTTCCCGCGTCGCCCTCGCCCACCATCGCGCTCAACCGCCGACCACGCCGACGGACGGAGCGACCTCACCGGCCGTCGAGCCCTGGGGCGACTTCGACTGGCCGTACCACAGCTTCCAGGAGGTGAACTCCTCCTGCGTGACCTCGAACCAGTCCTTGAGCGCCTTGGACAGGCTGTCGGAAGCCTGTCGTTCGGCGAGCACCTCCTGCTTCTGGTGGGAGAGGGAGGGCTGGCCCACCTTGAGGGCCTTCGCTTTCTGGTCGATGCAGTAGTCCAGGTACAGGCCGCGGGCCTTGTACAGCATCTGCCGGAACGCGGAACGTCCGTCGAACCAGCGTGCCAGCGGCTCCCACGCTTCCTCGGGCTCCAGCGCCTGCAGCCAGAAGTAGCGGAAGTACACGGCTTGCGGCGTGTCCATGTTGGTGATCTGGTTCAGGAGGTTGCGCGGCCCGCCCCGGCCGTCGGCCTTGTCCTTCTCGACGGACTTGTTGAAGGCCAGTCGCCGGTCCTTCGCCTTGCCCGCTTCCTGGGCGAAGTACGCGTTCCAGCCGGCGGCCAGGCTCTGCGCGAACTCCGGCAGCTCCTCCAGCTTCAGGCCCGTGCCCTGCTGCTTGCGCAGCTCCCATAGGGAACCGAGCGCCAGCGCCATGCCCAGCTGGCAGGCATGGGTGTTGAAGACCGCGAAGGCGGCCTCGCTCTCCACGACCGCCTCGGGACGCGTGCTGCCCCGGTAGACCGCCGCTCGGGCGGCTTCGAAGCTCTCCTTGCGGTCCCGCAGGATCTCCCAAGCCAGGATCACATCGGACTTGGCAGACTTGTCGATCTTGGTGCCCGCCTCCTTCGCCCGCTGCTGCTGCTCCTGGAAGTGCTCGTAGCCGTCCCGCAGCGTCCAGAACACGCCCACGCCGTTGAACAGGGCGTCCAGGGCCAGGCGCTGCGCCGCGTCGCCCTGGTACCACTGCCCGCGGACCTGCTTCAACGCGGTGGCGTGCGCGGCGTACGGATGCGTCCGCGACAGCAGCGCGATCAGGGCGGCACCCCATGTCCGGGAGAACCGGTCACTGATCTCGTCGACCCGGCCGAGCGGGAAGTGCGTGTTGGTGATCTCGGTCGGCGCGTATACGAAACCGCCGTCCGCGACCGGCTCGGGGAAGACCGTCTCCAGCTCCAACTGCTCGCGCATGAACCCGTTCATCTCGGAGATCGGGCGCCGGCCGCCGGTGAAACGCGCCCCCACCTCCTGCAGCGTCTGCGGTGGCCCGAACACGCACACCTCGACCGCCCGCTTCAGCAGGTGGATGTTGGTCAGCGCCGACCAGCGGGCCGACTGCGTCGTGTTCGTCTCGGGGTTGTCGTACTCCACCGCGCAGATCGGCAGCTGCCGCTCGTTCTCCTCACGCAGGTCGCTGAGGACCTTGCGGGTCAGCACGTTGCCGAGCTCGGCGTCCGACAGCAGGATGATCCGCGACTTGGACGGGGGCCGGGCCTCCTTGTTGACGTCGACGAAGAGTTTGCGGGCGGCTCCGTGCGGATTGCTGTCCGGCCCGGTTTCGTCGGGGAACCAGCACACCGTCACCGGCACTTCCACGTCGCGCAGTTCGAGCCCCGCGTAGCGGCTCAGGGCCTGCTCCACCGGCCCTTCGTAGAACGAACGGAACCGTTCGCCGGGAGAGCCCTGCCAACTGCGCGTCATGGTCCGCTCGATGGCCAGCAGTGCCATCGCCCGGTGCTGGCCGTCCAGGACCACCAGCTTCGCCTCGCTGTCGTTCCACCACAGCTTGCCGAAGCTCGTCGAGTCCAACTGCCCGCTGCTCAGGGCGTGCCGCTGGACCCGGAACGCCCTGCCTGCCTGTTCCTGCTGCCAGTTCGTTCCGGCGTCCTGCACCAGCGTGTTCGCGCTCAACGCCTGGAACGAGGTGGGCTGCTTCGACTTGAAGGGGAGCAGCACCGCGACGATCGGCGGGAAGAAGGCGGGTCCGGTCGCCTTGCGCTCCAGCAGGTACGGGACCAGTTTGACCGCCACCCGGTGGTCGTCCAGGTCGCGCTGGAGCAGTTGGTCGAAGTCCAGGTCACCGGCTTCCATCACCTCGCGCACCGGGGCGAGGTTCTTGGTCAGCACCCGCTCGGGCGCGTCCGAGTCCTCACCCAACCGCGCCTTGGTCATGATGTAGTCGACCCGCCCCGCCGGTGTGGCGAAGCTCCCCCAGGTACCCTGCACGAAATCCCGGAACCGGGTCTCGTCCGCGTTGCCAAACATTGCTTCCCGTCGTTCTTCCCGAACGCTCAGCGCACCCGAGCCGCCCGTGCCGTTCGGCACGGGTCGGTCACCGGGAGCACTGGCCGCTGCGCCTGCCTGCCCTGCCCCACCACACACCCCGTCGGGTGTCGTAACTCCGCAACGGGACGACCGGTGGCAACGGACCCGCCCAGCGCGGACCGACCGGGAACCCCGGAAGGCACGCGCCGGGCGAGCCCGGCACAGACCGACGTCGACGCTGCCGCCAAGCGGTCTTAAAGATCTTGCACATTGCCTCCGTGACGGCATGCTCCAGCCGCGGTGCCCGGCCGGAACCGACAGCCGCTTGTGAAGAAGCAGCGTAGAGGATCCCGCTGACAC
>NZ_JBHUWH010000714.1:0-2683 GCF_042670125.1 Kitasatospora sp. NPDC057198
GGTCCGGGCTGCTGCGCATCGCCGCATTGTGCCAGCCCGGACCCCTCCGCCGTAAGGTGCGAATCCGTCGGTCGCTACTGGGTGCCGAGCAGCCCCCCGGCCCCGCCGAGGGCCGGCGCGGTGCTGCTGGACGGGCTGCGGCCGGCCCCGCCGCCGGGGCGGGCGGACGGGCTCCACGAGGGCTGCCGGTCGTCCTCGCCGGTGCCCGCCCCGGTGCTGGCGCTGGGCCGGGAGGTGGCCGAGCGCGAGGGCCGGACGTCCTCGGCGGACGGCGAGGAGGTGGCGCCGGCGCCGTCCGTCGGGGACGGGCTGCCGCTGGGCGTCGCGGAGGGGCTCGGCGTGCCGGAGGGGGTGCTCGCGGCCGGGGCCCGGGTCGGCCCGGCGAAGTCGGTGACCGGTTGCCCGGCCAGTGCCGCCTTCATGTACGCCGTCCAGATCTGCGCCGGGTACTTGCCGCCCGCCGCGCTGCCGGTGCCGCCGACGCCGTCCAGGCTGACCTGCTTGCCGGTGCCCGGCTCCTGCCCGAACAGGCCGACCACGGTGACCAGCTCGGGGGTGTACCCGGCGAACCAGACCGACCTGGACTCGTCCGTGGTGCCGGTCTTGCCCGCCGCCGGGCGGTTCAGCGCGGCCGCCCGGTAGCCGGTGCCGCCCTGGTCGTCGACGACGCCCCGGAGGATCGCGGTGGTGGACCGGGCGGCGTCCTTGGAGATCGCCCGGGTCGCCCGGTGCTCGGGCAGCGCGATCTGCTCGCCGCCCAGCTCCAGGCCCTTCACCAGCCACGGGGTGATCTGCTGACCGTCGTTGTCCAGGGTGGCGTACACCCCGGCCAGGTCCAGCGCGCTCGGCGTGGCGGTGCCCAGCGGGATCGAGGCGAGCGCCTTGAGGTCCGGGGTGTCCTCGGGCAGGCCGAGCGCCACCGCGGTGGCGCGGACCTTCTCCAGCCCGGTGTCCTGGGCGAGCTGCGCGAACACCGAGTTCACCGACCAGTCGGTGGCCTGCTGGAGGGTGATCTGCCCGTACGAGCGCTCGCCCTCGTTCGGCGGCGCGTACGGGGTGCCCTTGGCGCCGCGCACCGGCCGCCGGTTGGTGCCGTCGTACACGGTGTCGGCGGTGATCCGCTCGCCGGACTGGGTGCGCGCCCCGGCGTCCAGGGCGGCCGCCAGCGCGATCGCCTTGAAGGTGGAGCCCGCCTGGTAGTCGGTGCGGGTGGCGTTGTCGATCCAGTGCTTGGTGGCGTCCGAGCCGCCGTACAGCGCCAGCACCTGCCCGGTCTTCGGGTCCACCGAGACCGCGCCGGCCTGCGCCGCCGCGTCGACCTTGCGGCTGTCCGGCTTCAGGTTGGCGGTCAGCTGGGCCTGCACCGCGTCCTGGAGTTGCTGCTGCTTCTTCGAGTCGACGGTCAGCGTGATGGTGTAGCCGCCCTGGGCGAGCTGCGCGTCCGAGACGATCCCGTGGCCGGTCAGGTACGAGGTCGCCGCGGCCACCAGGTAGCCGGCCTGCCCGGACAGGCCGGGCGCGGACTTCGGCGCCAGCACCTCGGGGAAGGCGGTCTGCTGCCGCTCCTCGGCGCCCAGCCACTTCTTCGCGACCATGCCGTCCAGCACGTAATTCCAGCGCGCCATCGCCTTCTGCTTGCCGGCCTCGCTCGCCGAGGACACGTCGAAGGCGCTCGGCGCGTTCAGCAGCGTCGCCAGGTAGGCGCCCTGCGCGGCGGTCAGCTCGCTCGCGTCCACCCCGAAGTACGCCTGCGCGGCGGCCTGGATGCCGTACGCGCCGCGCCCGTAGTAGGAGGTGTTCAGGTAGGAGGAGAGGATCTCGTCCTTGCTCAGGGTCGCGTCGACCTTGATCGCGATGAAGACCTCCTTCACCTTGCGGCTGACGGTCTGCTTCTGGTTCAGGTATGCGTTCTTCACGTACTGCTGGGTGATCGTCGAGCCGCCCTGGGTGGTGCCGCCGGACGCGGTGTTGAACGCGGCCCGCGCCATGCCCTTGAGGTTGACCGCGCCCTCCGAGTAGAAGTTGCGGTCCTCGGCGGCCAGCGCGGCGTGCTGCGCCTCGGGGGAGACCTTGTCCAGCGGGACGTTCTGCCGGTTGGTCTGGCCGGTGCGGGCCAGCACCGAGCCGTCCGAGTAGAGCCAGGTGTTGGACTGGGCGGTGGCGGCGGCGTGCGCGTCCGGCACCTTCACCATGGCGATGCCCAGGGCGAACAGCCCGACCCCCAGCAGCAGGGACGCGGCCAGCCCGAGCAGGGTGATGCGCCAGGTGGGTATCAGCCGGCGCCAGCCGGTCCGCTTCTTCCGTTCGCTCCGCTCACGGGGCTTTCGAGGCAACGGAGACCTTCCCGCAGGCCCCGGACGGGCTGCTCGCTCGGGCGACGGCGTGAACCTCGCCAGCCTGACTGATCGACTTGTCAGATGTTAGGGACCTATGTCCCATTTCTCCTAAGACGATCTTTAAATCCCGCTTAGCTTTGCATCCTCCCCCTTCTCAACGAGTGTGCCGCGCAAGGGACATGGCGACCGGGCCGGGAAACGCGAAAGGCCCCCCGGTGAAGGGGGGCCTTTCGCTGTCTGTGCGCCGCCAGGGACTCGAACCCCGGACCCGCTGATTAAGAGTCAGCTGCTCTAACCAACTGAGCTAGCGGCGCGTGCTGACGGGAGAACACTACACCCTCCCCGAC
>NZ_JBHUWH010000715.1:0-2663 GCF_042670125.1 Kitasatospora sp. NPDC057198
GTGAAGTTCGAGGGGATGAAGGACTACGAGGGCGAAGTCAAGATCCGCATGAACACCGAGAACTACGGTGACGTGCTGCCGATCCCCTCCGACCTCTCCATCGCCCAGTTCCCCAACTTCTTCTCCTCGCTGGGCACTTCGGACGAGCTGTCGAAGACCTACCAGTGGACCGACTACGCGACGGTGAACAGCAGGGTCTACGGCATCGCCAACTTCGGCACGGTGACCGGCTTCGTCTACAACAAGAAGGTGTGGGCGGACGCGGGCGTCACGACGTGGCCCAAGACGCCGGAGGAGTTCCTCGCCGACCTGAAGGCCATCAAGGCCAAGGGAGCGGCCACCCCGTACTACACCAACTACCACGACGGCTGGCCGCTGCGGCAGTGGACGGACGCGATCGGCTCGCCGTCCTGCGACGAGGGCGCCAAGGACAGGCTCGCCGACACCGCGCAGCCCTGGGCGGCGGGCGGCGACCTGAACACCATCGACAGCCTGGTGTACTCGATCGTCAGCGAGAAGCTCTCCGAGGACGACCCGACCACCACCAACTGGGACCAGTCGAAGGTGATGCTGGGCACCGGCAAGATTGGCGCGATGTACCTGGGCTCGTGGTCGGTGTCGCAGATGCGCGACGCGGCGGCCAAGGCGGGCGCGAACCCGGACGACATCGGCTACATGCCGTTCCCCTCCACCTCGGGCAAGGCGTGCAGCGTCCTGCAGCCGGACTACAAGTACGCGATCAACAAGCACTCCAAGAACCAGGAGGCCGCGCGGGCCTGGCTGGACTGGTACATCACCAAGTCCGGTGCGGCGCAGGCCGAGCAGGGCATCTCCTCGGTCAAGGGCACCGAACTGCCGTCCACGCTCAAGGCGTTCACCGACAACGGGGTGCAGCTGATCGGGCAGAAGCAGGACAAGTCCGCCACCGTCAAGAAGATCGACAAGGGCGCGGAGATCAACCTGGACGCCCCGGACTACCGGCAGAAGCTCGTCGACATCGCCCGCGGCGCCGCCTCCGGCGACCGGGACGGCTACTTCGCCGAGCTCGACAAGAAGTGGTCCGAGTCCCAGAAGACCGTCAACGGCTGACCGCAGCAGCCCAGTCGACCCAGCAGTCCAGTCGACCCAGCGGCCCAGTCGACCCAGCGGCCCGGCCGGATCCCCTCCGGCCGCGCCGCACCCCTCCAGGGACTTCACGATCCCCCCAGGCGCCACCCCCACCCCACCCGCATGTCCGGAGGACCCGCCGTGAACGACCAGCCCCGCACCACCCGCCGCACCCTGCTCGGCGCGGCCGCCCTCGGCCTCGCCGCCGCCCCGCTGCTCGGCGGCACCGCCTCCGCAGCCGACCAGGAGCGCGGGAACCAGAACGGCTCCGGCAAGGGCCGCGGCCCGTTCGTCACCGCCCGCAACGGCGAACTGCGCCTGGACGGACGGAAGTTCCGCTTCGGTGGCACCAACTGCTACTACCTCCACCAGCAGTCGCACTACATGATCGACGCGGTGCTGAACGACGCCGCCGCGATGGGCCTGACCGTCGTCCGCGCCTGGGCGTTCGCCGACGGCGACGGCCACTCCTACCGGGCCCTGCAGCCCAAGGCGTTCAGCTACGACGAGGCCGCCTTCGACAGCCTCGACTACGCCGTCCAGAAGGCCGGACAGCTCGGCCTGAAGCTCGTCCTCCCGCTGGTCAACAACTGGCCCGACTACGGCGGCATGCAGCAGTACGTGTCCTGGTTCCTCGGCCTGCCCGACGACTCCTACGGCGACGGCACCAACCACGACAAGTTCTACACCGACGCCAACTGCCGCAAGGCGTACCGGGCCTGGGCCAAGCACGTGATCCAGCGCCGCAACCCCCGCACCGGCCTGCGCTACGCCGACGACCCCACCGTCATGGCCTGGGAGCTCGCCAACGAACCGCGCTGCCGCAGCGACAAGTCCGGTGCCACCCTGCTCGGTTGGGCCCGCGAGATGAGCGCCTACGTGAAGTCGCTGGCCCCGCGCCAACTGCTCGCCGTCGGCGACGAAGGCTTCTACGGGCGGGCGGGCGAGGCCGACTACCCGTACTCCGACTACGAGGGCAACGACTGGCTGAAGCTGACCGCGCTGCCCGCCGTCGACTACGGCACCGTGCACGTCTACCCGCAGAACTGGGGCGAGACCAGCGGCAACAAGCCCGGCACCAACGCCACCGAGTGGGGCACCCGCTGGATCACCGACCACCTCGCCGACGGCCGCACGCTCGGAAAGCCCGTCGTCGTCGAGGAGTTCGGCCTGCAGATCGACGCCGGCCGCGACATCGCCGACACCGCCGCCCGGGACGCCGCCTACCGGGCGTGGACCGACGCCGCGCTCGCCTCCGGCGCGGCCGGCGACCAGTTCTGGCTGCTCACCTCTCGCGTCGACGACGGCTCCTACTACCCCGACTACGACGGCCACCGCGTCATGTGGAACAACGACCCGGCCAACCCCACCCGCACCACCGCGCAACTCTTCGCCGCCCACGCGAAGGCGATGACCGCCGCGGTCTGAGCGGAAGAGCCCCGCCAGGGGCTCGGTACGAACGACGAGAGGCGAAACCAGGGGCTCGGGGAACGGCGAGCCCGGCTCTGCTGACGGTGCACTGCCGTGGCGCGCATCGGCTTCCGGTTCCGTTACGG
>NZ_JBHUWH010000716.1:0-2661 GCF_042670125.1 Kitasatospora sp. NPDC057198
GTCCTGAGGACCGCGGCCGGCGCCC
Organism: Kitasatospora sp. NPDC057198; assembly: GCF_042670125.1. Lineage (NCBI taxonomy): Bacteria > Bacillati > Actinomycetota > Actinomycetes > Kitasatosporales > Streptomycetaceae > Kitasatospora > Kitasatospora sp. NPDC057198. Next base: position 26 of record NZ_JBHUWH010000716.1, read on the forward strand.
GCCGCCGTTCCCGCCCCGCACAGGAGCGGAACTCCGGGAACGCGGGCGGAAAAGGAAGAGGGAAAGGGAAAAGGGGAAGGGGGGAGGGGGAAGGAAAAGAAAAAGGGCAGCAGAATTCACCGGGCGCCCTTTCGTCGAGGAAAGCGCGACCGGTGGATTCCGAGCAGAGACCATGACGGGAATCGAACCCGTGTAAACCGTTTTGCAGACGGTTCCCTGAACCACTCGGGCACATGGTCATGAGTGGGGCCGAGGACGGCGGCAGGCGCCAACGGGCCTGCGGGGAGGGGTGGTTGCGGCTCAGGCGCAACAGCTGCGACGGCCGGAACACGCGCAGCCGGGACAGGGGGCACAGGTGCGGGGCGCTGCGGGGGCCACCGTCTTCCTGTTCATCGCCATCTCCTGTCGGGGTACGGGCTGCGCCGGTCTGTTCCGGTGAATTCACTATAACGGGCGGGGGTCGGCTGGTGTCAATATTCCCCGGCGAAACTCCGGCGAGTCTCCGTAGAATTGCGCCCGGCGGCACCGTGCTACCGTCGGAGGTGGGACGGCCGTTCGGCGGCCGCCCCCGGACGAGGTGCGTCGTACCCGGCACGACAAGACGGCGCGGTAGGTGGTTCGACTACTGCGGAGGAGTCCGTCGTCATGGCCTGGGTGGTTCTGATCGTCGCCGGAGTGCTGGAGACCGTGTGGGCGGTGGCACTGGAGGCGTCCAAGGGGTTCTCGCGGCTGGTGCCGAGCGTGGTGTTCGCGGTGGCGCTGGCGCTGTCGATGGGCGGTCTGGCGTACGCGATGCGGACGATCCCGCTGGGTACGGGGTACGCGGTGTGGGTGGGCATCGGTGCGGTGGGCACCGCGGTGTACGGGATGGTGGCGCTGGGGGACGCGGTGAGCGCGGCCCGGATCACCTGCCTGGTGCTGATCCTGTCCGGGGTGGTCGGGCTCAAGGTGCTGCACTGAGGCGGGGCGGCCCCGGTCCTAGGGCTGGCGGCCGAGGTGCCGTTCCGCCCGCAGGTCAGGATCGAAATGCGCTGACGGCACTTACCATGTCGTGGTGACCAGCACCTCCCCGGCCGAAACGGCGGCACCCACCCGTCCCCTCCTCCCCGACGACGACGGCACCGGCGGGGTGCTCAGCGGCCCCTGGCGGGCGCTGACCCTGGGCATCGTGTCGGTGGTGCTGCTGCTGGCCTTCGAGGCGACGGCGGTGAACACCGCGATGCCGACGGCCGCCCAGCAGCTCGACGGCATCGGCCTGTACGCCTTCGCGTTCTCCGCGTACTTCACCACCACGCTGCTGGCGATGGTGGTCTCGGGGCAGTGGTGCGACCGCGGCGGCCCGCTCGCGCCGCTGTTCAGCGGCATCGCGGTGTTCGCCGCGGGGCTGGTGACGGCCGGCACCGCGGTGAACATGTGGATGTTCGTCGCGGGCCGGGCGGTGCAGGGGCTGGGCGGCGGCCTGGTGATCGTCGCGCTGTACGTGGTGGTCGGCCGGGCGTTCCCGGAGCGGCTGCGGCCGTCGGTGTTCGCGGCGTTCTCGGCGGCCTGGGTGCTGCCCTCGATCCTCGGCCCGGTGATCTCCGGCGCGGTCACCCAGCACCTGGGCTGGCGCTGGGTGTTCCTCGCGGTGCCGGTGCTGGTGCTGCTGCCGCTGGCGGTGATGGGCCCGGCGCTGCGCCGCTCGGAGCGGCGCCGTTCGGAGGGGCCCGAGCCGTCGCTGCGGGCCGGGGCGTACGACTGGCGGCGCACCCGGGACGCGGCGATGGTCGCGCTCGGCGCGGCGCTGCTGCAGTACGCGGGCCAGCGCTTCGACGGCTGGGCGCTGCTGCCCGCGGCGGCGGGGCTGGCGCTGTTGGGCCCGGCGGTGCTGCGGCTGCTGCCGCGCGGCACGCTGCGGGCGGTGCGCGGGCTGCCGACGGTGATCCTGCTGCGCGGGGTCGCGGCGGGCGCGTTCTTCGCGTCCGAGCTGTTCATCCCGCTGATGATGCAGACCCAGCGCGGGCTGTCGGTGACGATGGCGGGCCTGACGCTGGCGCCGGGCGGGCTGTCCTGGGCGTTCGGGTCCTGGCTGCAGGGGCGGCCGGGTGCGGACCGGCACCGGGCGGCGCTGATCCGGGTCGGCTTCGTGTCGACGGCGGTGGCGGTCGGCGGGGCGGCGCTGGTGCTGTTCCCGGCGGTGCCGGTGTGGGTGACGGCGGTGTTCTGGGCGGTCGGCGGCGCCGGGATGGGTCTGGCGATCGCCAGCATCAGCGTGCTGATGATGAAGCTGTCGAAGCCGGAGGAGACCGGTGGCAACTCGGCGGCCCTGCAGCTCAGCGACGCGCTGGGCAACGTGCTGCTGACCGGCCTGGCGGGCGTCCTGTTCGCGGCCCTGGGCGGCGGCGCGGTGGGGGCGGCGGCGCACGGCGCGGACGGCGGTTCGGCGCTGCCGGCGGGGGCGTTCGCCGCGGTGTTCCTGACCATGCCGGTGGTCGCGCTGGTCGGCGCGGTGCTGTCGGGCCGGGCGACCGCGAAGGCCGGCGCCTGACGAGCGGCACCCCGCGAACGGTGGCCAACGGCTTCGGCCGGGCCGCGCCCCGCGAACGGTGGAGAACGGCTCCGGCCGGGCCGCGCCCCCGGGTACGGGGACCGCGGCC
>NZ_JBHUWH010000717.1:0-2657 GCF_042670125.1 Kitasatospora sp. NPDC057198
AGCCGGTGGCGGCCCCGGCCGCCGAGGCACCCGCTCCGGCCGCCGAGGCCGAGCCCGCCGCCGAGAAGCCGGCGCGCGCCCGGCGCACCCGCAAGCGCGTCGAGGCTCCGGCCGGTGCGCCGGAGGCTCCCGCCGCCGAGGCGGTCGCCGAGCCCGAGCCCGCTCCGGCCGCCGAGGCCGAGGCCGTCGAGGAGAAGCCGGCTCGCGCCCGGCGCACCCGCAAGCGCGCGTCCGCCCCCGTGCAGTCGCCGGCGGTGGCCGAGGAGCCCGTGGCCGAGCCGGTCGCGGAGGAGGAGCCGGAGGCCGAGGAGCCCGCCGCCGAGGCGGTCGCCGAGCCCGAGCCCGAGCCGGTCGTCGAGGCCGAGCCGCCGCGCGCCCGCCGCCGGGCCGTCCGCCCGTCCACCGCGATCTTCCAGGCGCCGGTGTTCCAGGAGCCCGCGCCCTACACCGCCCCCGCGGCCGCCGCCGCGAAGGCCCCCGCCAAGGCCGCCGAGCCGGCCCCGGCCGCCGAGGCCGAGGCCGAGGAGCCGCAGGCGTCGTCCGACGACGAGTTCGAGTACAGCGGCGTCGGCCGCCGCCGCCGGGTCCGCACCGCGGTGCGCGTCCAGCAGTCGGCCAAGCCCGCGAAGGCCGCGAAGACCGCGAAGGCCGCCCCGGTGGCCGCGCCCGCGCCCGCCGTCGAGGCCCCCGCCGAGGCCGAGGAGCCCGCCGCCGGCCCCGAGCAGGACGCCGAGTGGGAGGACGACCGCCCGTCTCGCCGCCGCCGTCGCGGTGGTCGCCGCCGCCGCCGCGGTGAGGCCGAGGACGCGCACGAGACGGCCGAGGCCGAGGGCGCCGAGGCCGCCGAGGAGGCGTCCCACGAGGAGCCCGAGGGCCACGACGAGGCCGAGGACGACCAGGACGACGACCTGGCCGCCGGCCTGTCCTCCTCGCGCCGCCGCCGTCGCCGGCGCCGCCGCAGCGGCGAGGGCGGTGCCGAGCAGGCCGAGACCACCGAGGACGGCGTGCGCACCGTGGTGAAGGTGCGCGAGCCGCGCCGCCGCTCCGCCGAGCCCGCGTTCGACCCGGACGAGGTGCAGTCGATCAAGGGCTCCACCCGCCTGGAGGCCAAGAAGCAGCGCCGCCGCGAGGGCCGCGAACTGGGCCGCCGCCGCGTCCCGATCATCACCGAGGCCGAGTTCCTGGCCCGCCGCGAGTCCGTCGAGCGGGTCATGGTGGTCCGCCAGAACGGCGCCCGCACCCAGATCGGCGTGCTCGAGGACGGCGTGCTGGTCGAGCACTACGTCAACAAGGAGCAGGCGACCTCGTACGTCGGCAACGTGTACCTGGGCAAGGTGCAGAACGTGCTGCCGTCGATGGAGGCCGCGTTCGTCGACATCGGCAAGGGCCGCAACGCCGTGCTGTACGCGGGCGAGGTCAACTTCGGTGCGCTCGGCGGCCACGGCGGCCCGCGCCGGATCGAGTCGGTGCTGAAGTCCGGCCAGTCCGTGCTGGTGCAGGTCTCCAAGGACCCGATCGGCCACAAGGGCGCCCGGCTGACCAGCCAGATCTCGCTGCCCGGCCGCTACCTGGTGTACGTGCCCGAGGGCTCGATGACCGGCATCTCCCGCAAGCTGCCGGAGAACGAGCGGGCCCGCCTCAAGCAGATCCTCAAGAAGATCGTCCCGGACGACGCGGGCGTGATCGTGCGCACCGCCGCCGAGGGCGCCTCCGAGGAGGAGCTCACCCGCGACGTCCAGCGCCTCCAGCAGCAGTGGGAGGAGATCCAGAAGAAGGCCGCCACCGGCAACGCCCCGGCGCTGCTCTACGGCGAGCCCGACATGACCGTCCGGGTGGTCCGCGACATCTTCAACGAGGACTTCACCAAGGTCATCGTCAGCGGCGCCGACGCGTGGAACACCATCCACGACTACGTCTCCAACGTCGCCCCCGACCTCACCGAGCGCCTGCAGAAGTGGACCTCGGACGTCGACGTGTTCGCCACCTACCGGATCGACGAGCAGCTGATGAAGGCGCTGGACCGCAAGGTCTGGCTGCCCTCCGGCGGCTCGCTGGTGATCGACCGGACCGAGGCGATGGTCGTCATCGACGTCAACACCGGCAAGTTCGTCGGCCAGGGCGGCAACCTCGAGGAGACCGTCACCCGCAACAACATCGAGGCGGCCGAGGAGATCGTCCGCCAGCTGCGGCTGCGCGACCTCGGCGGCATCATCGTGATCGACTTCATCGACATGGTGCTGGAGTCCAACCGGGACCTGGTGCTGCGCCGCCTGCTGGAGTGCCTGGGCCGCGACCGCACCAAGCACCAGGTGGCCGAGGTCACCTCGCTCGGCCTGGTCCAGATGACCCGCAAGCGGGTCGGCCAGGGCCTGCTGGAGTCCTTCTCCGAGCCCTGCGTGCACTGCAACGGCCGCGGCGTGATCGTCCACATGGACCAGCCCAGCCACAGCCACGGCTCGCACACCGCCGCCGCGACCGGTGCGGGCGAGGGCGGCGGCAAGCGCCGCCGCCGGGGCCGCGGCGGGGCCGGCGGCGCCGAGGCGGACGCGGTCGAGAGCACCACCGAGGCGATCGAGGCCGCCGCCGAGGCCGTCCTCGACGTGGTCGAGGACCTGGAGCCGATCGAGGAGCTCGCCGACATCGAGATCGTCGAGGAG
>NZ_JBHUWH010000718.1:0-2650 GCF_042670125.1 Kitasatospora sp. NPDC057198
GCCGGGCGCCGCCGCCGGTGGCCGATACTGGGCGCATGAGGCTGACCGAGTTCTGGCGACGGATGCACGAGCACTTCGGCGAGGCGTACGCGGAGTCCTTCGCGCAGGACCACGTGATGGGCGAGCTCGGCGGCCGCACCGTCCGGCAGGCGCTGGACGCCGGCTGGGAGGCCAAGGACGTCTGGCGGGTGGTCTGCGTCACGCAGGGGGTGTCGCCGCTGCTGCGGTGACCCCGGACGGCGTCAGGTGGGCCAGACTGGGCCGGTGGCGAGCAGCGCAGAGAACCCCGACACCCCGTTCGAAGCCGACACCGAAGCCGTGGCCGAAGCCGATGCCCTGGCCGACCCGGGCCCCGGCCCCGGGGCCGGCACCACCGACACGGCCGACACGGCCGCCGCCCGGCTGCTGCGCCGGGCCGAGCTCGGCGGCGGCGCGATGCCCCGCTGGCTGCCCAGGGCGATACTGCTGGCGCTGCTCGGCGTCGGGCTGTTCCAGCTCGCCGACTGGGCCTTCCACCAGCTGATCGACCTGTTCGTGATGCTGCTGGTGGCGTTCTTCCTGTCGCTGGCGATGGAGCCCGCCGTCGACCGGATGGCCGCCCGCGGGGTCCGCCGCGGCCTGGGCACCTTCCTGGTCTTCATCAGCCTCGCCCTCGCCGTGGCGGGCTTCCTCGCCTCGCTCGGCACCCTGCTGGTCGACCAGATCACCCAGATCGCCGGGAAGCTGCCGCAACTGCTCCAGGACCTGATCAACTGGATCAACGAGACCTTCCACACCGACCTGTCGCTCGACCAGCTCCAGCACCAGGTGCTCAAGGACTCCGGCACCATCGAGAAGTACGCCCAGCAGGCCGCCGACAACGTCTGGGGCGTCACCGGCACCGTCATCGGCGGCCTGTTCCAGGCGTTCACCGTCGGCCTGTTCACCTTCTACTTCACCGCCGAGGGCCCCCGGGTGCGGCGCACCGTCTGTTCGCTGCTGCCGCCCTCCAAGCAGGGCGAGGTGCTGCGGGCCTGGGAGATCGCACTCGCCAAGACCGGCGGCTACCTGTACTCCCGGGCGCTGCTCGCACTGATCTCCACCCTCGCGCACTGGGCGTTCTTCGCGTTCATCGACCTGCCGTACGCGGCGGCGCTGGCCGTCTGGGTCGGCGTCATGTCGCAGTTCGTGCCCACCATCGGCACCTACCTGGCCGGGGCGCTGCCCGTCCTGGTCGGACTGACCGAGCGGCCGGTGGAGGCGCTGTGGGTGCTGGCCTTCGTGATCGTCTACCAGCAGATCGAGAACTACCTGCTGCACCCGCGGATCACCGCGAAGACCGTCGACGTGCACCCCGCCGTCGCGTTCGGCGCGGTGATCGCGGGCGCCGCCCTGCTCGGCGCGGTCGGCGCGCTGATCGCCATCCCCGTCGCGGCGACCCTGCAGGGCTTCGTCGGGACGTACGTGCGCCGCTACGAGGTCGAGGACGACCCGCGGATCGACCGCGGCGAGGAGCGGCGCGAGCGGCGGCGGCACACCGTGCGGCGGCTGCGGCGGATGGTCTCCGGCGGCTCCGGCAGGGGCGGTTCGGACGGCGGGGGCGCGGGCGGTTCGGGCGGCGCGGACACCGGCGGCGCGGGCGGTTCGGGCGGCGAGCGGCGGGGGGATCCGTCCGGCGAGTAAGCGTTCCGCACCCGCTCCGGGCTCTGGAGGGGTGAGGAGGTGTTCATGGGAGAAGAACAGAACGGCCCGGCCGAGGAGTTCCGGGCGTTCATCGTGGGGGCCTGGCCCCGACTGCTGCGTACGGCGTACCTGCTGACCGGGGACCAGCACGCGGCCGAGGACCTCGTGCAGTCCGCCGCGGAGCGGACCTGCGCGGCCTGGTCGAAGGTCAGCCGGGCCGACGACCCGCACAGCTACGTGCGCCGGATCATGGTCAACCAGCACGCCCGCCGCTGGCGCCGCCGGGCCCCCGAGGTCCTGGTGGAGGCGGTCCCGGACCGGGCCGGCGCCGAGGACGGGTACGCCAGGGCGGACCAGCGCCGGATGCTGATGGCCGCCCTCGCGGCGCTGCCGGCCCGGCAGCGGCAGGCCGTGGTGCTGCGGCACTGGGAGGACCTGAGCGACAGCCAGGCGGCGGCGGCGATGGGGTGCTCGGCCGGTGCCGTGCGCAGCCACGCCGCGAAGGGGATAGCGAGGCTGCGGGAGGCCGCGGACCTCGGGGAACTGAAGGACATGACACGGATCGGGGGTGCGGTGTGACCACGGGTGACAGCGGAGCGCGGGGCGACGACGCGATGTGGGTCGAACTGGGGCTCGCGGGGGCCGCGGCGGAGGTGCGGGTCGGAGCGGTCCCGGTCGAGGGCATCGAGGCCGGCGGCCGGCGGATCCGGCGCCGGCGGCGCGCCGGGGTCGGCGCGCTGGCGCTGGCCGCGGTGGTGGCCCTGGGCGGCGGCGTCGCGGCCGGGCTGCAGACCGGGACCGGGGGCCGCGCCCCGCAGGCGGTCGGCGCGGACCGCGGCGACCTGGTCGGGGCCGGCGACGGGGGCGCCGCGTAACCCACCCTCATCCTCCCCACCCTGCGCCGCGCGCCCGCCCCCAAGGGCATGGAGCGCCGCGACGCCGCGCTCGCCACCGAGCTGGTGTACGGCACGCTGCGCGGCCAGGGCAC
>NZ_JBHUWH010000719.1:0-2646 GCF_042670125.1 Kitasatospora sp. NPDC057198
GGGTGCTCGGCCCGGGACTTCTTGGCCTTCCGCTTGAGGAACAGCGCCGAGCCGGCGCCGAACAGCACGGCCGCGCCGAGTCCGATGTACGAGGCGCCCTGGAGGTACTTCTCGGCAACCTTGCCGACCTGGTAGACCAGCAGCGTGGTGCCGCCCGCCCAGACCACGCCGCCCAGCACGTTGGCGATCAGGAACTTCCAGTACGGCATCCGCAGGGTGCCGGCCAGCGGGCCCGCGAAGATCCGCAGCAGGGCGACGAAGCGGCCGAAGAAGACGGCCCACATGCCCCAGCGCTGGAACTGCCGCTCGGCGGTGGCCAGGTGGTCGGGCCCGAAGTGCTTGGGGAACTTCCGGCCGAGTTTCTCGAACAGCGGCCGGCCGCCCTTGTGCCCGATCGCGTAGCCGATCGAGTCGCCGATGATCGCACCGGCGATCGCGCAGAGCGCCACGCCCCACGGGCTGACGGTGCCCTTGGCGGCCAGCAGCGCCGCGGTGACCAGGGCGATCTCGCCGGGCAGCGGGATGCCCAGGCTCTCCAGTCCGATGATCAGGCCGATGATGACGTACACCAGGGTCGGCGAGACGTCATTGATCCATTGATCGACGTGCAAGGCGGAGTACCTCCGTCTGGGCAGGACAAGGCCGTCGACACGTCGCACGGCACACAGGAAAATTTCAGTAAAGGACCAGCCGGGCCAGCCTAGCCGCTCCCGACCGCCCTGCCGAGCGCCTTCCGGCAGGCCCCCCGGCCTGCTTCGCACACCGGGTCCAACGCGGCGCGCCGGGCGGTTCGTTCCCGCTCCGGTGCGAGATCGCCCGACGCCCCGGGCCTCCCGTGCGCCGCGGGCGGGCGTCCGCTCCTTGCGCCATGACGCGCCATGACGCGCTACGATCCGCATCCCGGTCCGGGCGGACCGGACCGTTCCGAGGGGGGACGCATGGGTGTGCCGGGGGATCTCGTGGGCGTGCGCCGGGGCCGGTCCGGCGCACTGGCGCTGGCGGGGGCGGTGCTGCTGCTCGGTACGGCCTGCACCTCGGGCGGCGGCTCGCCGGGGAGCGCGGCGAGCGCCGGGAACGCGGCGGCGGCTGGTCCGGCCGCGACGCTCTGCCGGGCCGTGATCACCGCCGCGGACCTGCCGGCGGGCTACACCGAGCCGGCGTCGCCGCGTGCTTGCGAGGGCGACCCGGAGACGTGGACGGTCTCCTTCCCGGGGCAGGCCGGCAGCATCGAGATGGCCACCGAGCTGCTGTCCCGGAAGGCCGGTCCGGACGAGGCGTCCGCCGACCTGCCGGAGCTCGTCGCGGAGCTCAACGCCACGGTCGGCCGGCCGGAGGAGCAGGACGCGGCCCCGTTCCGCGACCTGGGGGACGAGGTGCGCCGGTTCGCCCGGCACGACGGCCCGGTGTTCACGGACGTCCTCTACCTCAGGCGCGGCAGGCTGCTGGTCTACCTGAGCGTCATGGGGCACCGCGAGCTGCCGCAGGAGGAGCTGCACCGGCTGGCGGCGAAGGCCGTGGAGCGCACCGCACCGCTGGGGTGAACTCCACGGCCGGCGCCACCCGGTAGCGCCTGGCCGGTCAGGACTTGAGGAACTCGATCAGGTCCTGGTTGAAGCGCTCCTTGTCGCCGGGCACCATGGCGATGCCGTGCGAGCCGCCCTCGTAGACCTTGAGCTGCGCGCCGGGCACCAGGGCGGCGGTCTTGCGGCCGGTGGCGTCGATCGGGACGATCTGGTCGTCGTCGCCGTGCACGACCAGCAGCGGGACGTCGAACTTCTTCAGGTCCTGGTGGAAGTCGGTGTGCGCGAACGCGTCCACGCAGGCGACGCCGCCTTCGAGGGTCTCGGCCATGGCCATGTACCAGAAGGCGTCCTTGTTGCCCTGGGTGACCTTGTTGCCGGGGCGGTTCGCGGAGAAGAAGCCGACCGAGGAGTCCTTCCAGAACTGCGAGCGCTCCTTGAGGATGCCGTCCTTGATGCCGTCGAAGACGGACTGCGGGACGCCCTCGGGGTTGTCCGGGCCCTGGAGCATCAGCGGCGGGATGGCGGAGAGCAGCACCGCGGAGCGGATCCGGGCGGTGCCGTGCCGGCCGATGTAGCGGGCCAGTTCGCCACCGCCCATCGAGTGCGCGACCAGCGTGACGTCGTGCAGGTCGAGGCTGGTGAGCAGGTCGTTCAGGTCGTCGGCGAAGGTGTCGAAGTCGTAGCCGTCCCACACGGGGGTGGAGCGGCCGTGGCCGCGCCGGTCGTGGGCGATGCCGCGGAAGCCCGCGTCGGCGACGGCCTTCAGCTGGTCCTGCCAGGCGTCGCCGTTCAGCGGCCAGCCGTGGATGAAGACGACCGGGCGGCCGCTCCCCCAGTCCTTGTAGAAGATCTCGACGCCGTCGCGGGTGGTGCAGTGGGGCATGGGTGTCTCCGTTCCGGGGCCGGGCGGCGGCGGTCGGCCGGGCCCGGCGGGGAAGGGTGGGCGCGGTGCGCTCGTGCGGCCTGGGCGGCGGGACGGCGGCACCGCGACCATTCAAGGCACAGCCGGGCCCCGTACGCACCCGGGCCGGGCCCGTACACGCCCCCGTACGCACGCCCGATAGGCCCCGGCACCCCGTACGCACCCGGGCCGGGCGTACGCGTCCCGTACGCACCCGGGCCG
>NZ_JBHUWH010000720.1:0-2630 GCF_042670125.1 Kitasatospora sp. NPDC057198
CGGTAGTACGGTGGGGGCATGAGCAGCGAGCAGCCCGCACCCGGCCCCGGAGCCACCGCCCCCGGCGGCCCCGGGCGGCGCGACCGCAAGGCCCGCCGCACCCGGGAGGCGATGGCCGCCGCCGCCCTGCGCCTCACCCTGGAGCACGGCCTCGCCGCGCTCGCCGTCGAGGACGTCACCGACGCCGCCGACGTCTCCCGCCGCACCTTCAGCCGGCACTTCGCCTCCCGCGAGGATGCCGTACTGGACTGTCTGCGCGCCGACTTCGCCCGGATCAACGAGGCACTGGCCGCCCGGCCCGCCGCCGAGACACCGGTCGCCGCCTACCGGGCCGCCGTCGCCGCCTGGCTGCACGACCCCGACCCCGAGCACCCCGCCTGGCACCGCCGCCCCGGCATGCGCGACCTGTTCGTGCTGATCGACGAGGAACCCGCGCTGACCGCCGCGTTCCGGCGGATCTCGGTCGCCGAGGAGGAGCGCTCGATCCGCCTGGTCGCCGCCCGGCTCGGCCTCCACCCGGAGACCGACCTGCGCCCCGCCGTCGCCGTCGGCCTCGGCGTCGCCGCCCTGCACGCCGCCACCCGCACCTGGGTGCGCGACCCCGCAGGCGACCTGCCCACCCTGCTCGACCGCGCCTTTGCTTTGGCCGCGGCCGAACCCCCGAGCTGACCACCCGCCGGCCCGGAGTTCGAACCAGCACCACCCGCGCCCACCCCTGTGCGCGGCGTACGAGAGGAACCGACCATGACCACGCAGGAGTTCGCCGGCCGCACCGCACTCGTCACCGGAGGCGCCTCCGGCATCGGCCTGGCCACCGCCACCCTGCTCGCCGAGCGCGGCGCGAACGTCGCGATCGCCGATCACAACCTCGACGGCGCCCGCGAGGCGGCCGCCGCCATCGAGGCGACCGGCGCGAAGGCGCTCGCCGTCCAGCTGGACGTCACCGACCCGGCCTCGGTGCAGGCCGCCGTCCGGGCCACCGTCGACGGCCTCGGCCCGCTCGGCCTCGCCGTCAACAACGCGGGCATCGGCGGCCCGTCCGCCCCCACCGGCGAGTACGACCCCGAGGCGTGGCGCCGGGTGCTGGCCACCAACCTGGACGGCGTCTTCTACTCGCTGCGCTACGAACTGCCGGAGATCCTGGCGGCCGGCGGCGGCGCGGTCGTCAACATGGCCTCCATCCTCGGCACCAACGGCTTCGCCGGCTCGCCCGCGTACGTCGCCGCCAAGCACGGCGTGGTCGGCCTCACCAAGACCGCCGCGATCGAGTACGCCCCGCAGGGCGTGCGGGTCAACGCGGTGGGGCCCGGCTTCATAGACACCCCGCTGCTCAAGGACACCGACCCGGCCGGGCGCGACCTGCTGGTCTCGCTGCACCCCGCCGGGCGGCTCGGCCGCGCCGAGGAGGTCGCCGAACTGACCGCGTTCCTGCTGTCGGACCGGGCGTCCTTCGTCACCGGCAGCTACCACCTGGTCGACGGCGGCTACTCCGCCCGCTGAACCGGAACGAAGCGGGGGGCCGATCGCGAAGGAGCGTCGAACATGAAGGCAGTCCAGTACCGCACCGTCGGCGGCCACCCCGAGGTGGTCACCGTCCCCGACCCCGAACCCGGCCCCGGGCAGGTCCTGCTGAAGGTCACCGCCGCGGGAGTCTGCCACTCCGACATCGCCGTGATGAGCTGGCCGGCCGAACAGCTGCCCTTCCCGCTGCCGCTGACCCTCGGCCACGAGGGCGCCGGCACCGTCGCCGCGCTCGGCGCGGGCGTCACCGGCCTGACCGAGGGCGAGTCGGTCGCCGTGTACGGCCCGTGGGGCTGCGGCAGCTGCGCCAAGTGCGCCGAGGGCAAGGAGAACTACTGCCTGCGCGCGAACGACCTGGGCATCATGCCGCCCGGGTTGGGCGCGCCCGGCGCGATGGCCGAGTACATGCTGGTCGACGACCCGCGGCACCTCGTCCCGCTCGGTGACCTCGACCCGGTACGCACCGTCCCGCTCACCGACGCCGGGCTGACGCCGTACCACGCGATCAAGCGCTCGCTGCGGGGGCTCGTCCCCGGCTCCACCGCGGTCGTCATCGGCACCGGCGGCCTCGGGCACGTCGCGATCCAGCTGCTGCGGGCGATGACCGCGGCCCGGGTGATCGCGCTGGACGTCACCGAGGAGAAGCTCGCGCTGGCCCGCGCGGTCGGCGCGCACGAGGCGGTGCTCTCGGATGGCGCCGCGGCCGGCAAGGTCCGCGAGCTGACCGCCGGGCTGGGCGCGCAGGCCGTGTTCGACTTCGTCGGCGCCCCGCCCACCACCGCCCTGGCCGGGCAGCTGGCCGCCGTCGAGGGCGACGTCACCATCGTGGGCATCGGCGGCGGCAGCCTGGCGGTCGGCTTCGGCGCGCTGCCCTACGAGGTCTCCGTCACCTCCCCGTACTGGGGCAGCCGCTCCGAGCTGATCGAGGTCCTCGACCTGGCCCGGACCGGCGCGGTCGACGTGCACGTCGAGACGTACGGCATCGACGAGGCGCCGCTCGCCTACGAGCGGCTGCACGCGGGCAAGATCAACGGCCGGGCGGTGATCCTGCCGAACGGCTGACCCGGCACCGGCGCGGCCACCGGAACTGTCGGTGGCCGCGCCTACAC
>NZ_JBHUWH010000721.1:0-2617 GCF_042670125.1 Kitasatospora sp. NPDC057198
GCGCCGGCACCGGCCGGGCCCGGCCCCGACCACGCCGCGTACGTCATCTTCACCTCCGGCTCCACCGGCCGCCCCAAGGGCGTCCTGGTCACCCACCGGGCGATCGTCAACCGGCTGGAGTGGATGCGGGAGATGTACGCGATCGGCGCCGCCGACCGCGTCCTGCAGAAGACCCCCGCCGGATTCGACGTCTCCGTCTGGGAGTTCTTCCTCCCGCTGACCGTCGGCGCCCGCGTCGTGCTGGCCCGCCCCGGCGACCACCGCGACCCGGCCGCGCTGGCCGCCCTGGCCGAACGCGCCGCCGTCACCACCTGCCACTTCGTGCCGTCCATGCTCGCCGCGTTCACCGCCGCCGCCGAGGCCGACGACGTGCTGCGCCGCCGGTTCGCCACCGTGCGCAGGGTGTTCTGCTCCGGCGAGGCACTGCCCGCCGCCGCCGTCGACCGCTTCCTGGCGCTGTGGCCGCAGATCGAACTGCACAACCTGTACGGCCCCACCGAGGCCGCCGTCGACGTCACCCACCACCGGGCCTGGGCCGGCGCCGGCAGCGTCCCGATCGGCCGCCCCGCCTGGAACACCCGGCTGCACGTGCTGGACGCCGCGCTGCGGCCCTGCCCGGTCGGCGTGCCCGGCGAACTGTACCTGGCGGGCGTCCAGTTGGCCCGCGGCTACCTGAACCGCCCCGGCCTGACCGCCGGGCGCTTCGTCGCCGACCCGTACGGCCCGCCCGGCACCCGGATGTACCGGACGGGCGACCTGGTGCGGTACCGGATCGACGGCAGCGTCGAGTACCTGGGCCGCACCGACGACCAGGTGAAGATCCGCGGCTTCCGGATCGAACTCGGAGAGGTGGAGGCCGCCCTCGCCGCCTGCCCGGGGGTCGCCCAGGCCGCGGTGACGGTCCGCTCCACGGCGAACGGTGCCAAGCAGCTGGTCGGGTACGTGGTGCCGCCCGCTGCGGACCCGCAGGTGCTGCGCGACCGGCTGGCGCGCACCCTGCCCGAGCACTCCGTCCCCGCCGTGATCGTCGGCCTGGACGCGCTGCCGCTGTCCGTCAACGGCAAGCTCGACCGCAAGGCGCTCCCCGCCCCCGACAGGCACCCCCTCGCCCCCGCGGCGGCCGCTGCCGTCCCGGCCCGGCGCGGGTCCTCCGCCTTCGCCCGGGTGTTCGCCGAGGTGCTGGGCCTGCCCGAGGTGGGGGAGGAGGAGAACTTCTTCGCGCTCGGCGGCGACAGCATCGTCTCCCTGCAACTGGTCAGCCGGGCGAAGGCCGCCGGGCTCGCGATCACCACCAAGGACGTGTTCCAGCACCCGACCCCGGCCGCGCTCACCGCCGCGTTCGGCGGAACCGCCCCCGGCACCCCCGGTACCTCCGGCACCCCCGCCCACGACGTCCCCGGCACCCCCGCTCCCGCCGCCGCGCCCGCGCCGCAGACCCCCGCCGAGGGCCCGCTGCCGCTGCTCCCCGTCGTGCACTGGCTGCGCGAACGCGGCGGCGGCGTACGGCGGTTCAACCAGTCCGTGCTGCTCACCGCCCCCGCCGGGCTCGGCGAGCGGCCGCTGCGGGACGCGCTCGCCGCCCTGGTCGAGGCGCACCCCGCGCTGCGCACCCGGCTGGACGACACCGACGGCCTGTGGACCCAGGAGACCCTGCCGCCCACCGCCGACCCCGCCCTGCTGCGCCGCGTCCCCGCCCCCGGCGGCCCCACCGCCGAACAGCTCACCGCCGAGGCCGACCGCGCCGCCGACGCCCTCGACCCGGCCGCCGGCCGGATGCTGCGCGCCGCCTGGTTCGACGCGGGCGAGCAGACCGAGGGACGGCTGTTGCTCACCGTCCACCACCTCGCCGTGGACGGCGTCTCCTGGCGGATCCTGCTCCCGCGGCTGGCCGCCGCCCACCGCGACGCCGCCGCCGGACGCCGGCCCGCCCTCGCCCCCGAACCCGTCCCGCTCCGCGACTGGGCCGCCCACCTGCACGCCCACGCCCAGCAGCGCAGCCGCCTCGCCGAGGCCGGGTACTGGCGCAGCACGCTCACCGGCCCGCCCGGCCCGCTCGCCGAACTCGGCACCGACCCGGCCCGCGACACCCACGCCACCCTGCGCACCCTGCGCCGCACCCTGCCCGCCGACCGCACCGCCGCGCTGCTTGCCACCGCTGCCGCCACCGCCACCGCCACGAGCCCCGGCAGCGGCCCCGGCCCCGGCTCCGGTGTCGAGGAACTGTTGCTCGCCGGACTCGTCCTCGGCCTGGCCCGCACCCGGCCCGACGCCGCGCCCGCGCTGCACGTCGACCTGGAGGGCCACGGCCGCGGCGGCCACCGGGGCCACGCACCCGACCTGTCCGGCACCGTCGGCTGGCTCACCACCGTCCACCCCGTCCGCCTCGACCTCGCCGGACTCGACCTCGCCGCCGCCCCGGACGTCCTGGCCCGGGTCGGGGAGCAACTGCGCGCCGCCCCCGACAAGGGGCTCGGCCACGGCCTGCTGCGCCACCTCAACCCGCAGACCGCCCCGCTGTTGGCCGCCGCGCCGCCCTCCCCGGTGCTGTTCAACTACCGGGGCCGCACCGACCAGGCCGGGCCCGCGCTCCGCGGCAGGCTGCTCGCCCCGGCCGCCG
>NZ_JBHUWH010000722.1:0-2613 GCF_042670125.1 Kitasatospora sp. NPDC057198
ACCCCGGAGCGGGCCGGCCGGCCGGGTCGGGAACCCGAACCCGCCCTCCCCCGTCCCACCCACGGATCCCTCGCCCGCGCTGGAAGGAGATGCGACCCCGCGATGACGCCGCACCCGCCTTCCGGCCACCCCGCCACGGACGCCCTCGCCGACCTCGCCGAGGACCTGCTGCCGCCCGACCAGGCCGCGCCGCTGCACGCGCACCTGGCCGACTGCCCGGCCTGCGCCGAGGACTTCGCCGCCCTGTGCGGCCTCCCGGAGCTGCTGGCCGACGCCCCCGTGCCCGCCATGCCGCAGGACGTCGCGGACCGGCTGGCGGCCGCCCTGGCCGCCGAGTCCGCCGCCCGCACGGAGACCCGGCCGACCGGGCCCGTCCCCCCGTCCGGCCCCGCTGCCCCCGGGAACAACGCCCCCGCCGCCCCGCACCGCACCGGCGCCCCCGCCGGGTCCCCGACCGCCGCCACCGGCCCCGGCCGACCGCCGCGCGGTCGGCGGCGCGGCCGACGGCTGCTGCTCGCCGGCACCGCCGTCGCGGTGGTGATCTTCACCCTGGGCTGGGGCGGCTCGCTGTTCGACAGCGGCACCGACGGCAGGAGCAGCACCGCCAGCCGGGGGGTCGCCGACGCGGCGGCCGCCCCGGCCTCCGCCGGGGGGTCCGAGGCCGGCAAGCCGCTCCCCGGCTCCCCGGCGCCCCAGCAGGTCGCCCCCGGCAGTGGCGCCGACGGAGCCGGCCCGGACTTCACCGAGGCTCAACTCGCGGAACAGGTCCGCCGGTTGATGGAGGGTTCGGCGCCGCACCAGCTCGGTCGGCCCTCCCCCTACGCGACGGCCGAGCTCTCGCCCTGCCTGCTGGAGGCCGCCGGCCGGTCCGGCGAGCAGCCCGCCGCCACCGAACCCGGCCGCTACCAGGGCCGCCCGGTGCTGGCCCTGGTGTTCCGCCCGCCGGGCGGCAGCGGCCCGCTGGACGTCTTCCTGGTCACCCCGGACTGCCCCG
This sequence comes from Kitasatospora sp. NPDC057198, assembly GCF_042670125.1. NCBI lineage: Bacteria > Bacillati > Actinomycetota > Actinomycetes > Kitasatosporales > Streptomycetaceae > Kitasatospora > Kitasatospora sp. NPDC057198. The sequence goes on from NZ_JBHUWH010000722.1 coordinate 995, forward strand.
GTTCGACGATCCTGCTGCACAGCGCCGTGCCGGCCCCCTGATTCCTCGCCCGGCCGGGCCCACCGCGCCCGGAGTGCGGGCGGTGGGTGCGGTCGGGCCTGGGAATGCGGGAGACTGGTGAGTCGTTGTCCGGGGCGGCGGAGCAGACCGCCCTCCCCCGCGCGAGCGGGACGCCAGGCGAACCAGGAGAAGCAGTGAGCGACGTCCGTAACGTGATCATCATCGGTTCCGGCCCGTCCGGGTACACCGCTGCGCTGTACACCGCGCGCGCCTCCCTGAAGCCGCTGGTGTTCGAGGGTGCGGTCACGGCCGGCGGCGCCCTGATGAACACCACCGAGGTGGAGAACTTCCCCGGCTACCGCGACGGCATCATGGGCCCCGAGCTGATGGACAACATGCGCGCCCAGGCCGAGCGCTTCGGCGCCGAGCTGGTGCCGGACGACGTCGTCGCCGTCGACCTCACGGGCGACGTCAAGACCGTCACCGACTCCGAGGGCACCGTGCACCGCGCCCGCGCCGTGATCGTCGCCACCGGCTCCCAGCACCGCAAGCTCGACCTCCCGAACGAGGACAAGCTCTCCGGCCGCGGCGTCTCCTGGTGCGCGACCTGCGACGGCTTCTTCTTCCGCGACCAGGACATCGCGGTGGTCGGCGGCGGCGACACCGCCCTGGAGGAGGCCACCTTCCTGTCCCGCTTCGCCCGGAGCGTCACCGTGATCCACCGCCGCAACTCGCTGCGCGCCTCCAAGGCGATGCAGGAGCGCGCCTTCGCCGACCCGAAGATCACCTTCGCCTGGGACAGCGCGGTCGAGGAGATCCACGGAGACCCGAAGCTCTCCGGCCTGACCCTGCGCGACACCAACACCGGAGACCTGCGCGAGCTGCCCGTCACCGGCCTGTTCATCGCGATCGGCCACGACCCGCGCACCGAACTGTTCAAGGGTCAGCTGGAGTTGGACGCCGAGGGCTACCTCAAGGTCGAGGCCCCCTCCACCCGCACCAACGTCCCCGGCGTCTTCGCCGCGGGCGACGTGGTGGACCACACCTACCGCCAGGCCATCACCGCCGCCGGCACCGGCTGCTCCGCCGCGCTGGACGCCGAGCGGTACCTGGCCGCGCTGTCCGACGCCGACGAGGCCCCGGCTGCCGTCGTCGCGGTCTGACGCCCCGTCGGCTTCCTCCCGGCGGGGGCAGAAACAGATCCGCCCCCGCCGTTGTTATCCCTGACGTACCTCTTCTCCGACCCCAAGGAGTTCCCGTGGCCGGCGCCACCAAGGAAGTAACCGACGCCACCTTCGACGCCGAGGTGCTCAAGAGCGACAAGCCCGTCCTCGTCGACTTCTGGGCCACCTGGTGCGGCCCGTGCCGCCAGGTCGCCCCGGTCCTGGAGGACATCGCGGCCGAGTACGTCGACAAGCTGACCGTCGTCAAGCTCGACGTGGACGCCAACCAGGAGACCGCCGCGGCGTACAACGTGATCTCGATCCCGACGCTCAACGTCTACAAGGGCGGCGAGCTGGTGAAGACCATCACCGGCGCCCGCCCGAAGGCCGCGCTGCTGCGCGAGCTCGCCGAGTACCTGTAGGTCCTGCCACGCCGCGGCGCCCGGCCGGAGTCTC
>NZ_JBHUWH010000723.1:0-2609 GCF_042670125.1 Kitasatospora sp. NPDC057198
CGGGAGCAGCTGCTCCCGGGGCCGTCGCCTGCACCGCTCCCCGGTCAGGAGGCGTTGCCGGCCTTCTTGCGGCGCGCCGCGTAGACGATGCCACCGCCCGCGGCGAGCACCACGACGCCGCCGATGGTCAGCGGCAGGATGCCGTTCGCACCGGTGAACGCCAGGCCGCCGCCGCTGTTCGAACCGCCGCCGGTGGAGCCGGTGTGGCTCGCGGACGGGGACGGGACGGCGCTGGTGGAAGCGCTCGGCTTCGGGCTCTCGGAGCCGCCGGGGGTCGGCGACCCGGTGCCGCCCGGGGTGGTGGCGCTCTCCGAGGGCTTCGGGCTCTCGGTGCCGCCGGGGGTGGTGGCGCTCCCCGAGGGCTTCGGGCTCTCGGAGCCGCCCGGGGTGGTGCCGCCGGGCAGGCAGCCGGAGAACGGGTAGTGGTGGGTCTCGGCGCCGCCGCTGCCGGTCAGCGACTTCGCCCACACCGAGCCGTTGACCGGAGCACCGATGGTCAGGTCAAAGGCCGCGTTCGGAGCGAGGATGCTGCCGGCCCAGGCCACGCTGCCCTTGTCCTTCACCCCGTACTTGACGACCTTGGTCGCGGTCGGGAAGTTCCACAGCAGCTTGGCGCGCTCGGCACCGCCGTCCGCGGACTGCGCCTTGTCGTCCAGGACGTACGCGTTCTTGCCGTGGTCCCAGATCAGGAAGCCCGTGGTGGGGGTCTTCGACTGGTCGTAGCTGTCACCGGTCACGTTGATGATCGTGGTGGAGCCCGCCGGAACCTTGATGTAGACCTCGTGGGCCTTCTCCAGCGTCGAGGCCGCCACCGTGAAGACGTTCGTCCGGGTGTCGGTCCCCGTGAAGGTGATCCCCCGACCGTCCAGAACGGGCGCACCGCCGGTGGTCTTCGCCAACTCGGTGGAGATGTGCCGCAGGTTGGCGAACTCCTTGGCGAAGTCGATCGGCGACTTGCCCTTGGTGATGCCCCCCAGTTGGCCGCCGCCCTGGTTCTCGCCGGCGTAGACGCCCTTGCCTTTCTCCACCCCGACGTAGGAGTTGTCGTGAACGAGGTTGCCACCCACCACCAGCGAATAGCCGCCGGGGAGCGCGGCGACCTCGTCCGCGGTCAGTTCGTTCCCCACAGTGAAGCCGCCCCGGAAGTCGGCGTTGCCGCCGACCGCGACGGCGCCTTCCGCATCGGGGGTGTGGGTGTCGTTGCCCTCGATGAACTCGCCGTACTTCCCGGCGACCCCGAGGTCGAAGCAGGTGCCGCCCGTGGTGGGGGCGGCGGTCGCGGCGGTCGGGACGACCAGCGCCGCGAGGGCGAGCGAGCCACCGAGCGCCACGGCGGCAGCGGATATGGACTTGCGCATGTACGGGACTCCGCGTGTGGGTGCGGGCAGGAGTGTGAGATGAGCCCAACCCGGAAAAGGTATGGACCAAACCGCACTCTTTCGGCCACGCGGGCGGCTGGTCAAGGCCGTTGAGCGACACGCTCGAAATGATCCTTTTTGTCTCGCGCCCGCCCCGGAACGCCCCGCCTCCGACCGCCCCCGCCCGCACCGCCGCGCCCGGGGCCGGAGCACGGCGTAAGCCCGCCTACGATGGTCCGGTGACCAACCCGCTCTCCCTCCTCGCCGAACGCTGGCACCCGACCCCGCAGCACGTCCGCCGGGCGGCGCTGGCCGCGCTGGTGATGAGCGTGGTGATCGTGGTGACCGGCGGCGCCGTCCGGCTGACCGCCTCCGGCCTGGGCTGCACCACCTGGCCGCGCTGCACCGCCGACAGCCTGACGCCGACGCCGGCGATGGGCATCAACGGCGTCATCGAGTTCGCCAACCGGATGCTGACCTACGTGCTGTGCGCGGCGGTCGGCTGGTTCATCCTGGCCGCCCGCAGCGCCAAGCCGTGGCGGCGCCCGCTGACCAGGCTCGGCTGGGCCCAGTTCTGGATGGTGATGAGCAACTCGGTGCTGGGCGGCATCACCGTGCTGACCGGCCTGAACCCGTACATCGTGGCCGCGCACATGGTCGCCGCGATGGGCCTGCTGTGGATCGCGGTGGTGTCCTGGGAGCGCGCCGCGGAGGGCGACGCCGAGCCGCGCGGCCTGGTCGCCGAGCCGATCCGGCTGCTGGCCCGGGTGCTGGTCGGGGTGATCGGCCTGCTGGTGCTGGCGGGCACCCTGGTGACCGGCGCGGGCCACCACCCGGGCGCCTCCTCCAAGGACGGCAAGCCGGTGTACCGGATCCCCGTCGACTACGACCGCCTGGTCCAGGCCCACGCCGACCTGGTGTTCCTCTCGGTGGGCCTGACGCTGGCCGCGCTGCTGGTGTTCGCGGCGGTCAAGGCCCCGCCGGCCGCCCGGGCCCGGGTGCGGGAGCTGTTCGTCCTGCTGCTGCTGCAGGGCGTGCTCGGCTTCGTCCAGTACTTCACGGACGCCCCGGAGCTGATGGTCGGCCTGCACATGCTGGGCGCCGCGCTGGTCTGGGGCGCCGCGCTGCGCGTCCCGCTGGCGCTGCGCACCCGGTCGGGCGTCCCGGCCCAGTCCGCCGCCCCGGCCGCCGAACTGGTCGCCTGAGGCCGCGGGCCCGTCCGGACGCGACGGAGGCTCGCCGGGGTCCGAG
>NZ_JBHUWH010000724.1:0-2609 GCF_042670125.1 Kitasatospora sp. NPDC057198
GAACAACCCGGCCGGGGGCGGTGGCGTGCGAGGGGACTGATCCGACGTCAGGTGCTGGGGCCCAGGACGCGGATCTCGGCGGCGCTGGTCCAGGTGCCGCGGTTGCCGGCTTCGGTGAGGGCGCGCAGGCGGACCCAGCGGGCGGTGACGGGCGGGAAGTCGGCGCCCTTCAGCTGCGCGTCGTCGGCCCAGGTGCCGGAGGCGACCGGGCTGCTCCAGGTGGTGCCGTCGGTGCTGGTGGCGATCTGGTAGCCGCCGATCCGGCCGTTGGCGTAGCCGTCCTGGCGGGGCAAGCAGGTGAGTCCGGTGACGGTGCGGGCGGTGCCGAGGTCGAAGCGGATGTCGTGCGGGAACGGGTCGGTGCCGGTGCTCCAGCGGGTGTGCCACTTGGTGGCGGGGTCGTCGTCGACGGTGTTGCCCGCGCTGCCGTTCTCGGTCGCGGTCTCCTGGCTGTCCGCGCTGACGGTGCTGATGGGGAGGGTGCCGATGACGGCGGGGTCGGTGATGGATGCGTGGCCGGTTTCGGCGTGGCCGGCGAAGCGGCGCAGGAAGCCGTCGGTGGTGTCGGCGGTGGCGGTGAGGTCGTACCAGTGGGAGGAGCCGGTGATGTCGAGTTGTTTGGTGGTGGTCGCGCCGGCGGCGAGGGTGAAGGTCCAGGGGCCGTCGGTGCGGTGGGCGTTGGCGGTGAGGGTGACGGTGCAGGGGGTGGTGCCGCTGTTCTTCATGGTGAGGGTGAGGGTGCCGCCGGGGCCGTCGACGGTGGCGGTGACCTCGGGGTTGGCGTTGCCGCTGGTGGTGGCGGTGGCGCGGTTGCCCTTGAAGCGGCGGTGGAAGCCGTTGGGGCCGTACATCGACAGGTCGTAGGCGCCGGTGGGCGTGCCTGCGACGAAGTAGTCGGTGAGTGTCTTGCCGGCCTCGACGGTTGTCCGCCACGGGCCGTCGGTGCGGTGGTCGTTGGCCCGGATGTAGCAGGAGACGCCCGCGGCGCCGGTGTTGGCCATGTCGATGTAGAAGGTGCCGGCGGTGACGCGGCCCTTGGCCTCGAAGGCGTACGGGATCGGGCGGGCCCTGCGGTGACCGGCTTCCTGGACCGGCAGTTGCTGGACGACCGGGATGGCGGGGTAAGGCAGGGTGGAGCACTGGGTGTCGGCGTCGGTCACGTACGTGCCGGTGTCCGGCAGGTTCGGCCAGCCGGTGCTGGCGGAGGTGAAGTCGAACGCGGAGAGCAGGTCGCCGGTGACGGCCCGGCGCCAGGGGCTGATGTTGGGTTCGGCGACGCCGAACACCTGCTCGCACAGCCGGATCACCGAGGTGTGGTCGAAAACCTGCGAACAGACGTAGCCGCCGCGGGTCCACGGCGAGACGACGATCATCGGGACCCGGAAACCGAGGCCGAAAGGCTTGCCGCCGGTGAGTTCGCCGTCGCTGGTGACGGTGGACAGGCCGTCCACGTAGTCGGTGGTGTGCGGCACCGGGGGCGGGACGTGGTCGAAGAAGCCGCCGTTCTCGTCGTAGTTGAGCAGGAAGGCGGTGTTGGCCCACACGCCGGGGTGGGCGGCGAGCTGTTCGAGCAGTCGGGCAGTGAGGTCCATGCCCGCCGCCGGGTGGTAGTTGGCGTGCTCGGACAGGTGGGCCGGGGCGATGATCCAGCTGACCTGCGGGAGCGTGCCGTTGGCCAGGTCGTCGCCGAACGCCCGGACGATGTCCGGCACGGTGGCCATGCCGCGGTCGTACAGCGGCTGGCCGGCCTTGGCGTTCTTGAAGTTGGCGAACCAGGCCAGGCCGTTGTCGTCGAAGTTGTCGCTCTGCTGGTACACCCGCCAGGAGACCCCGGCGTTCTGCAGGCGCTCGGCGTAGGTGGTCCAAGTGAATCCGGCGGCCGGAACGCTGTTGTCGATGACCGCGCTCTGGCCGACCGAGCTGCCGTTGCTGCCGGTGAACAGGTGCAGCCGGTTCGGGTGGGTCTGGGTCAGCGTCGAGGAGAAGTAGTGGTCGCAGACCGTGAAGGCGTTCGCCAGCTCGTAGTAGAAGTCCAGGTCCTTGCGGCCGAAGTAGGACATGCCCAGGTCAGGGTTGCGGGCGGTGTTCCAGGCGTCGTATTTGCCGCCGTTGAAGATGGCGGTGTCCACCGGGAAGCTCATCGCCGGGGCGTACGCACAGGTGGCCCGGCTGGCGGCGGTGTTCATCCGGAACGGGGCGACGTAGCCGTCCGGGTTGGCCGCGTTGGGTTGCTTCCAGACCGGCTTGCCGCCGGGCAGGGTGATCGCGTTGCGGTCACCGAAGCCGCGCACGCCGTTCATCGTGCCGAAGTAGTGGTCGAAACCCCGGTTCTCCTGCATGAACACCACGACGTGCTTGATGTCGGCGACGGTGCCGCTGCCGGGCGCCACCGGGGTGTTCAGCAGGTCCCGCAGGACCTGCGGGAGGACACCGGCGGCGGCGACGGAGGCCGCGCCGGCGGCGGCGCCGAGGAATGAGCGGCGGCTGACGCCGGAGGGCTGGGCGGGGGAGGGCTGCTGGTCGGTCATCCTCGGGTCGTTTCTCCTGGATGGTGGGGACGGGGATGGAACGGGGCGGTGCGCCCGGTGGACGCGTGGTGACGCGTACAC
>NZ_JBHUWH010000725.1:0-2597 GCF_042670125.1 Kitasatospora sp. NPDC057198
GCCGGGTTCTTGTCCAGGCAGGCCGCGACGGTCTCGGCGAGGTCGGGGGCGAGGTCCCGCAGGGCGGTGAGGTCGGGTTCGGTGTGGACGATGCGGTAGAGCATGTCGACGCCCGAGCCCTCGCCGAAGGGCGGACGTCCGGTGGCGGCGTAGGCGATCAGCGCGCCGAGCGCGAAGACGTCGACGGCGGGGGTGAACCGGCCGGTGTTGTTGGCCTGTTCGGGGGCCATGTAGGCGGGGGTGCCGAGCACCATGCCGGTGCGGGTGAGGCGGCTCTGGTCGGCGGCGCGGGCGATGCCGAAGTCGATGAGGGTGGCGCCGCGGGCGGTGAGCATGACGTTGGAGGGCTTGAGGTCGCGGTGGATCATGTCCAGGTCGTGCACGGCCCGCAGGCAGGACGCCGTCTCGCGCAGCAGGCGCCACAGCCGGGCGACGTCCAGCGGGCCGCCGTTGGCCGCGAGGACCCGGTCCAGGGTGAGGCCGGGCACGTAGGCGGTGGCCAGCCACGGCGGGCGGGCGTCCCGGTCGGCCGCCAGTAACGGGGCGGTGGCCTCCGCGGGCAGGCGCGCCAGGTTGTCGAGCTCGTGCCCGAAGTGCCGTTGGAAGTCCGGGTCCTCGGTGAACTGCGGCAGCACCTGCTTGACCGCCGCGTACCGCCCCTCGACCACGCCGAGGTAGACCCGGCCCATCCCGCCCGCCCCGAGCCGGCCCAGCAGCGGGATCTCCCCGATCGCCCGCGGGTCGTCCTCCTCCAGCGGTTCGGCTCCGCTCCCGGCCAGGTCGAACCTGGTCCCGCCGGTCCCCCCATGCAGTGTCATGGGTGCGCATGCTAGCGAACTGCGGTGGCCGTACGGCCACTTGAGGTGTGCCGACCCGGCAGCGACCGGCGGTAACCGGCCGCAGCCCGCGGCGGCCGACGACGACCGGCGGCGGCCGGCGGTGGCGGCCGCTCCGGCAGGCGGTCAGCGCCGCTCTGCGACGGTGGCGACGGCCACGGCGACCCGGCCGGTGCCCAGCGAGGAGCGGCTGCGGGCGGAGGTGCCGAGGCCCCGGGCGAGGGTGAGCAGGTCGTGGTCGGAGGTGACGCGCAGGCCGTGCTCGGCGAGCAGGGCGGCCATCCGGTCCGGCTTCCACAGCGAGCGCCAGGGTTCGCCCGCGGTGACGGAGTCGCCGAGCAGCCGGGTGAGCAGCCGCCCGGCGGCCGCCTTCACCGACGGGGACTGGTAGTTGAGGACGAGCGCGCTGCCGGGGGCGGTGCGCGCGGCGAGCGCGGCGAGGGTGCCGCGGACCTGCTCCCGGGTGAGGTAGGGGACGACGCCCTCCCACAGCCAGGTGGTGGGGGCGGCGGGGTCGTGACCGGCGGCGTCCAGCGCGCCGCCGAGGTCGTCGGTGGCGAAGTCGACGGCGGTGAAGTGGACGGCTCGGGCCGCGAGTCGTGCTTCGGCGCCGGCCAGGCGGGCGCGTTTGTCCTGCTGGGAGGCGGGGTGGTCGACCTCCCAGACCTCGGCCTGCGCGAGTGCGGCCAGCCGCCAGGCCCTGGTGTCCAACCCCGCGCCCAGGATGACGAGTTGGCCGTTCGCCCGGTCGCGGATCGCCTCGTCGACGGCGACCGTGCGCGGCACCGCGATCTCGGCGCAGGCCCGGACGCTCTCGTAGCCGGTGCGGGCCCGCCAGCCCTCCGGCGGAATCCCCGCGCGGACCTGCTCGACCACCGTGCGCTCCTCGGGGCCCAGCAGCCCCAGCGCCACCGGGTCGGCGAACCGCTCCGTCCCGGCCCGGCCGTCCGCCGCCGCCCGCCCCTGGCAGACCAGCACCGCCGTCCTGCTCGCCGCACGCCCGTTCTCAGCCATGTCCCCCATTCAAACACCCGCCCCTCGTCCCCCTCGTCGTCCCTTCTCGGCCGGTCTCCGTCAGCCCCCGGCGGGTGCGGGTGCGGGTGCGGGTGCGGGTCCGGCCGCAGGGGCCGGTCCGGCCGCGGCCATCAGGGCCTGCCAGGGGGCGGAGTCGAAGAGCAGCGTGATCGCGGTGATCCGGCCGTCGCGGAGCCGGAAGTGCTCGGCGGTGTGCTGGACGATGCCGACGGCCGGGACGGTGTGCAGGTCGTAGAGCAGGGTGGCCTCGTCCTCGCCGTACAGCTCGCTGATCAGGTCGACGCGGGCGGTGATGCCGAGCAGCCCGCCGAGGCCGTCGAGGTGGCCCTCCGGGCTGTCGGAGGTGACGAACGGGCTGCGGAAGGCGAAGTCTTCGCCGATCAGCGCGGCGGCCGCGGCGACGTCGCCGCCGAACCGGGCGTCGTAGTAGGCGCGGACGGTGCTGCGGACGCTACCGCGGGCGGCGTCGCGGCCGGTGCTGCGGGCGGCACTGCGGGCCGACGGATCGGTGGTCATGCGGGCTGCGCTCCTCGTGGCCGTCCCCGGGGTTCGGGCCGCCTTCGCCGCCCTCCTCTCCCGAGGATTTATGTACGTCCTTCACTATGAAGTAGCACCATACGTGGCCCGGTCCACCCCGTCCACCGGCGGCCGCCCGCAAACCGCCCTCCACCGCGCCGAGTTGGCGGCACGGTGGGCGAACGGCACGGCGCCCGCCGGACCTTCCGG
>NZ_JBHUWH010000726.1:0-2594 GCF_042670125.1 Kitasatospora sp. NPDC057198
CCCTCGCCGAGGCAAACCCGGACGCCTACCTGCCCGACCTCGCCAGCTCCCTCAACAACCTGTCCAACCGGTTGGGGAAAGTGGGGCAACAGGTAGATGGCCTGGCTGCGATCAAGGAAGCCGTCGCCATCCAACGCACCCTCGCCAAGGCAAACCCGGACGCCTACCTGCCCAACCTCGCCACATCCCTGAACAACCTCTCCGTCCGATTGGGACAGGTAGGACGGCGGGCGGACGGCCTGACCGCGAACGAGGAAGCCGTCGCCATCCGCCGCACCCTCGCCGAGGCGAACCCGAAACGGTTCGACGCGGATCTGCGGAACTCGCTGGAGGTCGCTACTTGGCTCAGGTCTCTTGCCGAGTAACAAGAGCACCGCCCGACCGAACCGAAACCTCCAACAGGGCTGCCGGGGCTGCGTACACACCCCCGACGAATACCGCTTGTCCACCCGCCGACCGATGAGGCCAACTCCACGTGCTTCAGGCCAGCCCCGCCACCGCCACCAACTCCCGTTCCGCTCGCCCCACAGGCCCCCAAGCCCTACCGGAGCCACCGCCCGGCGCCCCGGTCACCCCGTCCGGCGCGGGTCGAGCAGGTCGAGCAGGAGCGGCCAGGCCGCCGCACCGAGTTCGGCGTCGGCGCGGTCGCTGCCGCCGTAGGCGAAGACCGAGGAGGGAGCGGCCGGGTCCTCGCCGGGGAAGCGGATCCGGTGGCCGGCGTCGGGGTGGGTGACCAGGCGGACGGGGGCTCCGGCGGCACGGCGGGCGGCCAGCTGCTCGGCGTAGCGCAGGGAGGGCCACATCCGGTCGTCGCCGCCGGCCACCAGGAGGATCTCGGCGGCGGCGCGCTCGACCGGGATCGTGGCGGCGGCCAGGCGTCCGGCATGGGTGCGCTCGCTGAGTTCGTACCAGCCGCGGATCGCCACCGGGCCGCCGTCGTGGCCCTCGGGCTCCCAGGTGTCGCCGTGCATCGGGACGAAGGGCAGCGGCTCGCCCCGCCAGGTCCAGGAGGAGCGCCAGGGGCGGTCCTGCCCGTCGTGGCCGGGGCCCACGTTGCACCAGGCCAGCGAGGTCGGGGCGAGGGCGATCACCGCGTCGACGCGCGGGTCGTGGACGGCGGTGAGCAGTGCGGCCTCGGCGCCCTTGGACCAGCCGAGCAGGGCGACGCGCTGCGCGCCGCGCGAACGCAGCAGGTCGATGCCCGCAACGAAGGTCTCCAGCGGTACTTCGCAGATGCCCGGCGGCTGCCCCGGCCCGCCGAACCAGCGCACGGCCAGGGCGAGGTGGCCCTGTTCGGCGAGCCGGGCGGCCCGGTGGCGGTCCACCCGGCCGCTCGATCCGGCCAGGACGAGGACACCGGTGCCGTCGGCCGCGCCGTCGGCCGGTTCGACCAGGACGGCTTCCCAAGGGGTGGTCAGTTCGTGCTCGACGACGGCGGTCACGGTGTTTCCCCTCAGGTGAGCGGCGCGGCGGCGGGCCCCAACTGCCGCCCCCGGCCAGGCTACTCGGTGCGCAGCGCAGCGCAGTGGTGGCGGGGAGCAGGGCGCCGGTGGCGGCGAGGACGGAGCCGCCGAGGGCGAGCAGGGCCAGCAGGGCGGCGGAGTAGACGTCCAGCACGCTGCCGGGCAGGCGAAGGCCCGCGCTGTGGCCCATGGCGGGGACGACGGCGTGCTGGAGCAGGGTGCCGAGCGGGACGCCGAGAGCGCGGACGCGTTCGCAGGTGTCCAGGACGGTGGTGTTGAGGACGCCCAGGGCGGCGACGGCGACCAGCATCAGGGTGAGCAGGCCGGTGAGCGCGTCCAGCAGGACGGCGGTCCGGCCGGCCCCGCCGTCCTCCCCGGCCCGGACGCTCGCCCCGGTGGGGCGCAGTGCGGTGGCGAGGGCGTAGGCGTGGGCGGCGGTGCCGGGGGCGAGTCGGATGTGGAAGTAGTCGGCGGCGAGGGCGGGTTCGGCGGGGGGCGAGGGTGTCCGCGTCGGTGTACGGGCGCTGGTCCTGGCTGTCGGCGACGAACGCTTCGCCGGTGATCCGCACGGTCAGCCGGGTGCCGTGGTCGGTGAGGGTGAGGGTGTCGCCGACCTTGCTGCCGGTGGCGGTCAGGAGCGGGGTGGCGGCGACGGCCTCGCCGGGGCCGTGGAACCACTGGTCGTGGAACCAGTGGCCGGCGACCAGCGGGCGGGCGTCCCGGGCGGAGTCGCCCAGGTAGGCGGTGGTGGTGACGGTGCCGGGCGCGCCGACGGCGGGACGGCGAGCACGGTGATGTCGGCGGCGCCGTGCTTGGAGTCCTCGATCCGCTGGAAGGAGGCGGCCAGGCCGTAGGCGAAGGTGACGGCGGTGGTGCCGAACAGGACGGCGAGGACCAGGGCGGAGGCCCGGCGGGGGCGACGCGGAGCGGCACCGCGCGCTGGCCGCGCTGACCGCGAGGGAGCGCGAGGTGCTGGAACTGCTCGCCCGCGGCCTGAGCAAGGCCGAACCGGCCGCGCACCTGACCCTGTCCGAGGCGACGGTAAAGACCCACGTCGCCCGGATCCTGGCCGAGCTGGGGCTGCGCGACCGCGTCCGGGCGGTGGTGCCGGCCTACGAGACCGGGCTGGTC
>NZ_JBHUWH010000727.1:0-2583 GCF_042670125.1 Kitasatospora sp. NPDC057198
CACCAACTCCCCTTTCCCGCACCGCAGTCGACCACGACTCCCGCGTCCCCGCGCAAGGCACCCGATCCTGGAGGATTCCGCCGTGACCCCGCTCGGTCCGCTCGACCCGTCCGCCGACCGCCAACCGGCCGTCCCGGCCACGTTCCGCAGCGGTCCGCGCAGCGGGGCCGCCGCCGGACGGCCCGCCGCGAAGGCGCCCGCCAAGCCCGCGGCGAAGTCCGCCGGAAAGGCCGCCGCCAAGCCCACCGCCAAGCCCACCGCTAAGGCGCCCGCCAAGGCGCCCGCGAAGGCTCCGGCGAAGGCCGCCCGGGGCGGCGCGGCGGCGGCGCGGCCGCAGGCCGGCGGGGGCGCGCTGCGGCTGCCGGAGGCGCCGCTGCCGCCGGCCGAGGTGGAGCGGCTGGTCTCCGGCGCGCACCACGACCCGCACGCGCTGCTGGGCGCGCACGAGCTGCCCGCGGGCACCGCGATCCGGGTGCTGCGGCCGTTCGCGGAGCGGGTGGTGGTGGAGACCGAGCTGGGCCCGGCGGAGCTGACGCACCAGCAGGGCGGTCTGTTCACCGGGCTGCTGACCGGGCAGAGCTTCCCCCGGTACACCCTGAAGGTGACGTACCCGGGCGGCGGACCGCTGGCCCAGGAGGACGGCTACCGGTTCGCCCCGACGCTGGGCGAGCTGGACCTGCACCTGATCCGGGAGGGCCGGCACGAGCAGCTGTGGGAGGCCCTGGGCTCGCACGTGCGCACGGTCGACGGGGTCGCCGGCACCGCGTTCGCGGTGTGGGCGCCGAACGCGGTGGGCGTGCGGGTGATCGGCTCGTTCAACCACTGGGACGGCACCGCGCACCCGATGCGCTCGCTGGGCTCCTCCGGCGTGTGGGAGGTGTTCCTGCCGGGCGTCGGCGAGGGCGAGCGCTACAAGTACCAGATCCTCACCCGGCACGGGCAGCGGCTGGAGAAGGCCGACCCGCTGGCCCGCGCCGCCCAGTGCCCGCCGGACACCGCCTCGGTGGTGACCGTCTCCCGCCACGAGTGGCAGGACGCCGAGTGGATGGAGCGGCGCGCCCGCAGCGTGCACCACCGCGCCCCGATGTCGGTCTACGAGCTGCACCTCGCCTCCTGGCGCCCGGAGCTGACCACGTACCGGGAGATCGCCGGGGTGCTGCCCGGCTACCTGAACGAACTCGGCTTCACGCACGTCGAGTTCATGCCGGTGATGGAGCACCCGTTCGGCGGCTCCTGGGGCTACCAGGTCTCCGGCTTCTACGCCCCGACGGCCCGGCTCGGCACCCCCGACGACTTCCGCTTCCTGGTCGACACCCTGCACCGGCACGGCATCGGCGTGCTGGTCGACTGGGTGCCCGCGCACTTCCCGAAGGACGGCTTCGCGCTGGCCCGGTTCGACGGCGAGCCGCTGTACGAGCCGGCCGACCCGCTGCGCGCCGAGCACCCGGACTGGGGGACGCTGGAGTTCGACTACGGCCGCACCGAGGTGCGCAACTTCCTGGTCGCCAACGCGGTGTACTGGTGCGAGGAGTTCCACGTCGACGGCCTGCGGGTGGACGCGGTCGCCTCGATGCTCTACCTCGACTACTCCCGCGAGGGCGGCGCCTGGACGCCCAACCAGTACGGCGGCCGGGAGAACCTGGACGCGGCCTCCTTCCTCCAGGAGATGAACGCCACCGTCTACCGGCGCTGCCCGGGGGTGCTGACGGTGGCCGAGGAGTCCACCGCCTGGGACGGCGTGACCCGGCCGACCGACAGCGGCGGCCTGGGCTTCGGCCTGAAGTGGAACATGGGCTGGATGCACGACTCGCTGGTGTACATCGCCAAGGAGCCGGTGCACCGCAAGTACCACCACAACGAGATGACCTTCTCGATGGTGTACGCCTACTCGGAGAACTACATCCTGCCGATCTCGCACGACGAGGTGGTGCACGGCAAGCAGGCGCTGGTCTCCAAGATGCCCGGCGACTGGTGGCAGCAGCGCGCCAACCACCGCGCCTACCTGGGCTTCATGTGGGCCCACCCGGGCAAGCAACTGCTGTTCATGGGGCAGGAGTTCGCCCAGGGCGCGGAGTGGGACCACGAGCACGGCCCGCAGTGGTGGGTGCTGGACGAGGGCTGGCCCGCGCACGTCGACCACCGCGGCGTGCAGCGCCTGGTCGGCGACCTGAACCACGTCTACCGGGCGACTCCGGCGCTGTACGAGCAGGACACCGTCCCGGCCGGTTTCGCCTGGCTGGACGGCGGCGCGGCCGAGGACAACGTGCTGTCCTTCGTCCGGTTCGCGGCCGACGGCAGCCCGCTGGTCGCGGTCTGCAACTTCTCCCCCGTGGTGCGGCACGGCTTCCGGGTCGGCCTGCCCCGGCTGGAGGGCGCCGAGCAGCTGTGGGAGGAGGCGCTGAACACCGACGCCGAGCGCTACGGCGGCAGCGGCGTGGCCAACTCCACCCCGGTGAAGTCCGAGCCCGAGGAGTGGAACGCCCAACCCCGCTCGGCCGAACTGGTGCTCCCCCCGCTGGCCACCGTCTGGCTCCGCCCGGCCCGCTGAGCCCCGGCCGCGGCCGCCGCCGACCCGTGCGGCGG
>NZ_JBHUWH010000728.1:0-2579 GCF_042670125.1 Kitasatospora sp. NPDC057198
ACTCACCACGGAGCCGCTCCACATCCCCCAGCTTCACACCTGAAGAATGCCCACCAACAGGCAAGATCACCCAACGTAACGAAGCACTACTAGGGGGCCGCTGACCGCGTCAGCCCGCCGCGTCAGCCCGCCGCGTCGGGCAGTTGCTCCGGGCAGGTCCCGCCGGGGGCGGTGAGCAGCTCGAAGTGCCACATCTCGTTGGCGTACACCTGGCAGAGCCCGTACCGGGCGCCGTTGCGCCCCAGCCAGTCGGCGGCGTCGGTGGGGCCGACGTCGACGGCGCGGCCGGAGACGTGGGTGGACCTCTCGGGGGTGTTGACGTAGCGGCGGGCCAGGTCGAGGGTGCCGTAGCGGGTGACGGCGTCGTCGAGGAGGCGCTGCTGGTAGGCGGGGCTGCGCCAGCCGGAGGTGATCCGCAGGTCGACGCCCCGGGCGCGGGCGTCGGCCGCCGCGGCGCGGACCGCGGCCAGCAGCGCGGGGTCGAGCCCGCGCAGGGCGGGGAGGTCCGCGTCCACGGCGACCGAGGTGCCGGTGGGGAGCTCGCCGTCGGCGGGCCGCGGGCCCGCGGGGACGAGGGTGTACGCCGCGACCGCCCCGAGGAGCGCCACCGCGCCCAGTCCGGTGATCGTGGTCCGTCCGATCTTCTTCATCTCCGCCTCCCGGCCGTCCGTGCTGTCCGGTCCCATTGCAGGGCGGGGGGTGTTGCGCGGGCGTCTGCGTCGGCGCATACGTTTTCGACATGCCCCGCGGTGTCCAATGACCGGGGGCGTCGAGGAACGGAGCGGTGCGTGCGGGTGCTGGTGGTGGAGGACGAGGAGTACCTCGCCGAGGCCGTGCAGGCGGGGCTGCGGCTGGCGGCGATCGCCTGCGACGTGGCGGGGGACGGCGAGGCGGCGTGGGAGCGGCTGGCGGTGCACCGCTACGACGTGGTGGTGCTGGACCGGGACCTGCCGGGGATGCCGGGCGACGAGGTGTGCCGGCGGATCGTCGCGGCGGGGCTGGGCTGCCGGGTGCTGATGCTGACCGCGGCGGCCCGGCTGGACCAGAAGGTCGCCGGGTTCGAGCTGGGCGCCGACGACTACCTGACCAAGCCGTTCGACCTGGCGGAGCTGGTGGTGCGGCTGCGTTCGCTGGCCCGCCGCCCGGCCGAGTCGGTGCCGCCGGTGCTGGAGCGGGCGGGCGTCCGGCTGGACGCGTTCCGCCGGGAGGTGTTCCGGGACGGCCGCTACGTGGCGCTGTCGCGCAAGCAGTTCGCGGTGCTGGAGGTGCTGATGGCGGCCGGCGGCGGCGTGGTGAGCGCCGAGGACCTGCTGGAGCGGGCCTGGGACGAGCACGCCGACCCGTTCACCAACGCGGTGCGGATCACCATCTCGGGCCTGCGCAAGCGGCTCGGCGAGCCGTGGGTGATCCACACCGTGCCGGGCGTCGGCTACCGGCTGGACGCGGCGTGAGCCGCCCGCGGCGGCTGACCGCGCGGCTGCGGCTGACGCTCAGCTACACGCTGTTCACGCTCACCACGGGCGTGCTCTGCCTGGCCGTGGTGTACGTCGGCATGCGGTACGTGCCGAACTACCCGCTGATGCCGGCCAATCCGCGCGACCGGGCGGACGCGCCGTCCCGGCAGGAGATCCTGGAGTCGCTGCTGACGGCGTCGGGGTACGCGCTGGCGGTGCTGACGGCGGTCGGGATGGCGGGCGGCTGGCTGGTCGCGGGGCGGGTGCTGCGCCCGCTGCAGGAGGTGACGGCGGCGGCCCGGCGGGCGTCCGGCGGCGACCTGGGGCACCGGATTGCGCTGGCCGGGCCGCGGGACGAGTTCACCGAGCTGGCCGACGCGTTCGACGAGATGCTGGCCCGGCTGGAGCGGTCCTTCGAGGCCCAGCAGCGGTTCGCCGCGAACGCCTCGCACGAGCTGCGCACCCCGCTGGCGATCAACCGGACGATGCTGCAGGTCGCGGCGGCCGACCCGGCGCACCAGGACTGGCCGCGGCTGGTGTCCCGGCTGCAGGACACCAACCAGCGCGGCATCGAGGTCACCGAGGCGCTCCTGCAGCTGGCCGAACTCTCGCACCGGGAGCCGGAGTCGGCGCCGCTGGAGCTGTCGGCGGCGGTCCGCGAGGCGCTGGCCGCGACGGCGGCGGAGGCCGGGGCGCTGGGCGTCGGGGTGCGGGCCGAACTGGGCCCGGCGCCGACCCTGGGCAACGCGGTGCTGCTCCGGCAGGCCGCCGTCAACCTGGTGCAGAACGCGCTGCGGCACAACCTGCCCGAGGGCGGCCGGGTCGAGGTGCGCACCGGCCCGGACGGCGGGCGGCCGGGGTGGGTGCGGCTGGTGGTGCGCAACTCCGGCCCGGTGCTGGACGGGGCGCTGGTGGCCACCTTGACCGAGCCGTTCCTGCGCGGCGGGGGGCGGACGGCGCAGCGCGGCCCGGTGCGGCGCGGCCACGGCCTGGGGCTGGCGATCGTGGCGGCGGTGGCCGGCGCGCACGGCGGGGAGCTGCGGCTGACCGGGCTGCCGGAGGGCGGCCTGGAGGTGGTGCTGGCGCTGCCCGGCCCCGCGTAGCGCGACGGCCGGGGGCCGGGAG
>NZ_JBHUWH010000729.1:0-2567 GCF_042670125.1 Kitasatospora sp. NPDC057198
GCTCCGGGCATCAGGTGATTCGTGTGCGACGGGGCGTGAATTCGGGCGCCCGTTTCCCGCGGCCCCGGAGCGCGACCGCTCCGGGCGAGGACTTCTTCCGAGGAACAGAAAGGTGCTGACCGGGATGACTTCCGATCGAGGCCGCCCGCGCGGCCACTCCGACGTGCTGGTGGGGCTCCAGTACGGCGACGAGGGCAAGGCCAAGATCATCGACCTGCTGGCCCCCGACTACGACGTCGTCGCCCGGTTCAACGGCGGTGCCAACGCCGGGCACACCATCGACACCCCGTCCGGGCGGGTGGTGCTGCAGCAGGTGCCGTCGGCGGTCTTCCACCAGGGGTGCGAGCTGTACATCGGCTCCGGGTGCGTGCTCAACCTGGTCAAGCTGCGCGACGAACTGGCGCTGCTGCGCTCGGTCGGGGTCGACCTCGCGGACCGGCTGCGGATCAGCGACCGCTGCGCCGTCGTCCAGCCCGTGCACTTCCTGCTCGACCGGCGCACCGGCGCCGCCATCGGCACCACCGGCAACGGGATCGGCCCCTGCTACGCCGACCGTGCCGCCCGCACCCGCGACGGGGTGCGCGCCAACCTGCAACTGCGCGACCTGCTGGCGGACCCGGCGGGCACGGCGGAACTGATGCTGGCCGCCGTCGAACCGGAGCTCGAGGGGGAGCCGGACGCCGGGGAGCGGCTGGTGGCGGAGCGCGAGCGGGTCGCCGCGATGCTGGAGAGCGCCGAGGCGCTGCGCCCGATGGTCACCGCCGACCGCACCCACCTGGCCCGCAAGGTCGCCGACGGGGCCCGGGTGCTGTTCGAGGGCGCGCAGTCCCTGCTGCTGGACGTCGTCCAGGGCGACCAGCCGTACGTCACCTCCAGCCACACCCTGCCCGGCCAGGCATACGTCGGCGGCGACCTGCCGCCGCGCTACCACCGGCACACCATCGGCGTCGCCAAGGCGGTGGTCTCCCGGGTCGGCCACGGCCCGTTCCCGTCCGAGCTGGGCGGCGAGCGCTCCGCCGCGTACTTCGCCGAAGCCTGCCGCACCGGCCGCGGCCGGGCCGAGGAGCAGGCCGAGCACGACCCGCTGGAACTGCTCGGCTCGCCCGATCCGCTGGACGTCGGCGCCGCGCTGCGGATGCTCACCGGCGAGTACGGCTCCGGCACCGGCCGACCCCGCCGGATCGGGCTGCTCGACCTGGAACAGCTGCGCGAGCAGGTCACCCTGCACGGCGTGGACGTGGTCTACCTGAACAAGACCGACTGCCTGGCCCACTACGGGGACAGCCACTACGGGGGCGTCCCGGTGCAGCTCGCCGCGGCCGCCCCGGGCGAGGAGGGCGGACGGATCCAGGTGCTACCGGTCTTCGACGCCGAGCAGGTGCGGGCCGCCGTCGCCGCACTGCCCGGCCTGGACGGGATCCCGGCGTCCATGCTGGCGTTCAAGGAGTACGTCGAGCAGCGGATCGGCGCGCCCGTGATCGGCCTGGGCCTGGGCCCCGAGCGCGACCGCACGGCCGAGTTCGCCCGCCCCGACACCCTTACCGGCGCCCTCTCCGGCGCCCTTTCCGGTTCCCGGCAGGCCGGCGCATGACCCCTCTCCCGCCCCGCGCGGGGGCGGCCGGTGCCGGGCCCGCCACGGTGGTCGGCGGCGGTGTCAGCGGGCTCACCACCGCCCTGGAGCTCCAGGAGCGCGGCCGTCCCGTCACCCTGGTCACCCCCGAACCGCCGCGGCACACCACCTCGGCGCTGGCCACCGCGCTCTGGCACCCGTTCCGCCAGCGCCCCGACCCGGTCTACCTGCGGCGCGCCACCACCGCCCTGCACCGGCTCACCGCGCTGTCCCGGCAGCCCGGGGAGAGCGGCGTGCGCATCCGGACACTCACCGAGTTCTTCCGCACCGAGCGGGAAATCCCCTGGTGGGCAAGGGAGTTGACCGGTGAGCAGGCCGCCCGTCCGGCACCCTGCCCGCCCGGGTACGCGGCCGCCTGGGCGCTGCCCGTCCCGGTCGCCGACGCCGCCCGCTACCTCGCCCACCTCGCCGAGCGCTTCGCCGCCCGCGGCGGCCGGGTCGAGCACCGGCTGGTCACCGACCTGGCCGCGGAGGCCGCCCGCACCGGCGCGGTGGTCAACTGCACCGGCTACGGCAGCGCCGCGCTGGCCGGTGACCGCGGCCTGTCGCTGGTCCGCGGCGTGCTGCTGCGCTGCGCCAAACCCGAGGGCCTGCACGGCTGTTGGATCGACGGCAGCGACCCCCGGCGCCCCACGTACGTGATCGAGCGCGAGCACGACGTCGTGCTCGGCGGCACCGCCGACCCCGGCCTGGTGGCCACCGGCGTCCCCGACGAGACGGTCGCCGACGTCCTGCGGCGCTGCGCCGAACTGGTGCCCGCCGCCGCGGGCGCCCGGGTGCTGGAAGTCCGGGTGGGCTTCCGGCCCGCACGCGGCACCGTCCGGGTCGAACGGGACCCGTACATCCCCGGCCTGGTCCACAACTACGGCCACGGGGACGCCGGTTACACCCTCTCCTGGGGGTGCGCCGCCGACGCGGCCGACCTCCTCGGCAAATC
>NZ_JBHUWH010000730.1:0-2562 GCF_042670125.1 Kitasatospora sp. NPDC057198
GAGTAGTCCGCACCGGCGGCCCCGGCGGCCCTGGCTTCACCCGGCGGCCCCGGCTTCACCCGGTGGGCTCGGCGTCACCGGCGTCACCGGCGTCACCGGTTCCGGCGGTGACGCTGCTGATCAGGTCGACCAGTCCGGCCCGGCCGCCCCGGCGCAGTTCGCGGCGCTGGCGGACCGCGCCGTTGCCCTCGGTGAGCAGCCGCCCCAGCAGGGGTTCGACCTGCGGGGTGTCGCCGTGGCGCCGCAGGGCGGGGCCGAGCGTGTCGAGGACGCGTTCCAGCACCGCCGGCGGGGAGTCCAGCGTGCCGGTGCGGGGGTCGTGGAGCCGCTCGGCGCAGCCGTGCCGGGCGGCGTACCAGACCGCGGCGGCCAGCGCCTCGGGGTGGGGGACGGCGGCGCCCTCGGGGCGGACCCGGTCGGGGTCGGTGAGCAGGGTCGCGGCGATCGCCCGGACCAGGCCGGCCAGCATCACGGCCTCGTCGACCCGGAGTTGGACGTCCATCGCCCTGATCTCCACGGTGGGGTAGGTCTCGGAGAGCCTGGCCTGCCAGTAGAGCTGGCCGGTGTCGCCGATCAGCCCGGTGTCGACCAGGGCGCGGATCCGGGCGTCGTAGTCGGCGGCGCCATCGAAGTGCGGGGGCACCCCGCTGACCGGCCACCGGCTGAAGACCACCGTCCGCCAGTCGGCGAAGCCGGTGTCGACGCCGTTCCACAGCGGGGAGTTGGCGGACAGCGCGACGATCAGCGGCAGCCAGGGGCGCAGGCCGTTGAGGACGGCGACGCCCGCCGCGCGGTCCGGCACGCCGACGTGCACGTGCATGCCGGTGATCAGCTGTTCGTCCGTCAGCTGCGGGGCGTCCGCGCGGATGGTGCGGTACCGGGGGGTGTCGCTGACCGGCACCGACAGGCGGTCGGCAAAGGGGGCCGCGCCGCAGGCCGCCAGCCGGCAGCCGTGCTGGGCGGCGGCCGCCGCGAGGGCGCCGCGCAGCCGCCCCAGGTGGGCGCCGACCTCGTCGAGCGTCTCGCAGACCGGGGTGGCGACCTCCAACTGTGCCTGGAGCAGCTCGCGTTGCACCTCGCTCCCGTCGATCCCCGGCTGCCGGCCCGCCGCCTTCCTGATCTGCTCGGCCCGAGCCACCGGCACGCCGGTGGCAGCGTCCAGCAGCAGGTACTCCTCTTCCACACCCACGGTCACCATGTGCGGCGGCTACCCCCGGACGGGGCGCCCAACCTCCGTGATCCGCTCGGGGTGGTCGGACCGCCGCTCAAGGGGGGCCGCCCCTGTCGCCCCTGTCGCCCCCGGCGCGGCGACGCGGACGCCGACACGCGACACGCGGCATGCGACACGGCGGCCCCCGGCCCGTCCGCGGGTGGGGTGCGGGGGGTCGGGGGCCGCCGGGGCGGGTCGGGGACGCGTCAGTCGCGGTGGCGGGCGTAGGCGTCCTTGGCGCGGTCCAGCAGGGAGGCGAACGGGCCGACCGTCCACTGCAGGGCCGGCTTGCCGGCGGTGCCCGGGTGCGGGTGGGTCGGGGCGATCCGCTCGGCCGCCAGCAGGCGGCGGCCCATCGCCCGGCGCTGCTCCGGGTCGCAGAAGGCCATCAGCGCGGGGAACTCCTCCTTCTCCTCGTGCTGCGCGTGGTCCTCCACCGCCCGCTGGAAGGCGGCCAGTTCGGCGTCGAACTCGGGGCTGGTCACGTCCAGCTTCTCCAGCTCCCGCAGGGCGCGGTTGGCCTCGGCCTCCTCCTCGTTGCGGGCCGACGCCTCGGTGCGGCCCGCCGCGCGCTCGGCCGCGGGCCGCACCACCAGCTCCTCCCCGGTCTCGTGGACCGCCAGCAGCGCCCGCAGCTCGTCGAACGCCTGCTGCTTGTGCTCGCCCTGCGCGGCGCGGACGTCCGCGAAGAGCCCGCGGATCCGCTGGTGCTGCGCCAGCAGGACCTCGACGACGTCCTCCTGCGGCGCCTTTCCCGTCTCCGTCCCGGTGGTCGTGCCGGTCATGGTGTGACTCCTCTCGCTGCCGGATCGCTGTCCACGGTCGTCTCACCGGCCGCTCCGGCACCAAACAGCCGTTCCGGACCGAATTCGTCCCGCCGCGCCGCTCCCGGATCACCGGCCCGGGATCACCGGCCCGGATCGGCCGGTCCGGACCGGCCGGTCCCGGATCGGTCGGCATTCTCCGGGCGGCAGGGGGGAGACGGGGGGCGCGCGCACCGAACGCCGCGCACCGAACACGCCGCCCGCCGCTTCCGTCCTGGGGGAACTCCCGTGCCCGTCCACTCCCGTCTCGCCGTTCTCGGTGCCGGCACCGTCCTGGGCACCACTCTCGTCCTCGGTGGCACCACCGCCGCCCGCGCCTCCGACGAGGGAGCGACCGTCCCGCCGACCCCGACGCCGTCCTCCCCCTCCGCCACCGCCACCGGATCCGGCTCCGCGTCGGCACCGGCGTCGGCGCCGCCGTCCGCGACCGCCACGTCCGGCGGGTCGGCACCGGCCGCGTCGGTGGCGATCCTGCCGCCCGCGGACGGGACGCTGGTCGCGGGCGGCGCTCCGGTCGAGTTCGCCGCG
>NZ_JBHUWH010000731.1:0-2559 GCF_042670125.1 Kitasatospora sp. NPDC057198
ACTGGGCGCGGACGGACTCCGGCGGATCGCCGGGAGGTTGGTGCGGATCGGCGGGATCGTCGGCGTCTGCCTGGGCGGCAGCCGGGCCCGCGGCACGCACACCCCCGACTCCGACTACGACCTCGGCCTCTACTACCGCCCCGGCGCGCTCGACACCGGCGCCCTGCGCGAGCTGGCCGCCGACCTGTGCGGCCGCCCGGTGGAGGTCGCCGAACCCGGCGGCTGGGGCCCCTGGGTGGACGGCGGCGCCTGGCTGGACATCGGCCCCGCCCGGGTCGACTGGCTGTACCGGGACGTACAGCGGGTGCGCCACTACGCCGCCGAGGCCCGCCACGGCCGGTACGAGAGCGGCCAGCAGCCCGGCCACCCGTACGGCGTGCCCTCCTACGCCTACCTCGGCGAACTCGCGCTCGCCCGGGTGTTGGCCGACCCGACCGGGGAGCTGTCCGCACTGCGGGGCGAAGTCGAGTGCTTCCCGGTCGAGTTGGCCGCCAGACTGGAGGCGGACGCCGCCTGGGAGGCGCCCTTCGCGCTGGTCAACGCCCGCAAGGGGGCCAAGCGGGGGGACGCCGGCTACGTCGCCGGGTGCCTGTTCCGGGCCGTCGGCCTGCTGGTGCACGCGCTGCACGCGCGGGCCGGGCAGTGGGTGGTCAACGAGAAGGGCGCGATCGCCTCGGCCGGCCGACTGCCCTGCGCGCCACCGGAGTTCGAGCGGCGCGCGCAGGAACTCTTCCGGTTCGCCGGCACCGACCCGGCGGCTCTGGCCGCCGCGCTGGACGCGGCGGACGCCCTGACCGCCGAGGTGCTGGCCGGGGCGGCGCGCGGCTGATGGGCATCGAGATCGAGCTGTACCCGCAGCGCTCGAACCGCCGGTCCCGGCCGCTGCGCGGCTCGTACGGGCACGGGGAGGCGCTGGCCCCGGTGCTGGCCCGACTGGGGCCCGGGGAAGGCCGGTTGGGGCGGATCGACCCGTACCGGGACACCGCGCTGAACGAGCAGGACGCCGGCGCGGCGCTCGCCGAACTGCCCCGGCTGGAGGAGCTGGCCGACGCGCCCTCGCAGCTGGACGCCGTGCGGGACTTGGGTCGGATGCTCGCCGACTGCGCGGCCACGCCCGGCAGTTGGCTGCTGTTCGTCGGCGACTGAGCCGCGAGCTCACGACCGTGAAGGAGGGAGCGGCCATGCCGGCTGCCGAACTGACCACGCCCAGGCTGCTGTTGCGCGAGTGGCGGGACGACGACCTGGAGCGCTGGGCGGAGCTCAACGCCGACCCGCAGGTGCGCCGGTACTTCGGGACGCTGCTCGACCCGGCGCAGGCCGCCGCCTCGCTGGAGCTGTTCCGGGCCGAGCTGGCGGAACGCGGCTGGGGCTGGTGGGCGGTCGAACTCCGCGCCGAGCGCAGGTTCCTGGGCTTCGCCGGGCTGGACCCGGTGGACGAGGAGCTGCCCTTCGACGGCGTCGAGGCCGGCTGGCGGCTGCACCGCGACTCCTGGGGCCACGGCTACGCCACCGAGGCGGGCCGGGCCGTACTCCGCTACGGCTTCCGGGAGTTGGGGCTGCCGGAGATCCTGGCCGTGATCGCGCGGGAGAACGCGCCCTCGCGGGCCGTGGCGCGCCGGCTGGGCATGGTGCGCGACCCGGCGGCGGACTTCCTCGACCCGGGCGTGCCCGCCGGGCCGGGGCGGCGCGCGGTGCTGTACCGGATCAGCCCTCCTCCGCCAGGAGTTGGCGGTGGGCCCGGCGCAGCAGGGCGGTGAACCGGTCCGGGTCGGCCAGGCTCAGCAGGTGGCCGCCCGGGGTGTGGAAGAGCCGGGCGGGCGTGCCCGCGGCGCGGGTGGCGGCCAGGAAGCGCCGCTCGTCGGCCCGGAACGGCAGGTCGGCGCGGCCGTTCAGGTAGAGCGTCGGGGCGGTCAGCCCGGCCGCCATGGCGAGGAAGTCGTGGCGGCGCAGCTCGGCGACGCCCTGGCTGAGGGCGGGCAGGTGGAATCCCCCCGCGAGGACCGCCTCGGCGGACTCCGGCGGGAGCATCCGGCGCATCGCCCCGGCCTGGAGGCGGGCCGAACGCTCCGGCCCCAGCCGGTCGCCCAGCCGCCCGGCGGCGGCGTACGCGGCGACCAGCGGGCCGGTGGTGCGGGCGGTGCAGCCGTGCAGCAGGACGGCGGCGACGTCCCCCGGGTGGCGGACGGCGTGGGCCAGCGAGGTGTACCCGCCCAGGGACAGGCCGACCAGCAGCGGGCGCCGCCCGGTGGCCTCCCGGGCCTCCCGGACGGCCCGGCCGACGGCGTCGGCGGCCGCGTCCAGGGTGAACGGCCGTGCGGCCAGGGCGCCGTGGCAGGGCAGGTCCGGCGTGCTGACCCGGAAGTCCGGCGCGAGGCGGCGGGCGTGCGGGCGCCACATCGTGGCGGACAGCCGGATGCCGTGCACCAGGACCAGCGGGGGAGCGGTGTCCGGGCCGAACACGGTCAGCCCGGGGGCGGTCCGGCGTCCGGTCACGGGGGGCTCCGATCGGTCGGGAGGGAGGGGTGGGGCAGGGCGGGGCGGTTCCCGGACCATTGTGGT
>NZ_JBHUWH010000732.1:0-2547 GCF_042670125.1 Kitasatospora sp. NPDC057198
CCATGACGAGTTTCGGCAACGCGCTGGTCTACCTGCTCGACCCGGACCGCGCGGAGCCCGCGGGGCACGGAAAGCCCGCGGGGCACGGAAAGCCCGCGGGGCACGGAAAGCCTGCGGGGCACGGAAAGCCTGCGGGGCACGGAAAGCCTGCGGAAGGGGGCGCCGGGGCCTGGCGGCGGATCGGCGCGGACCAGGCCGCCGCGGCCGCCGCGACCGAGCAGATCCTGCGCACCGTCCCGCTCGGCGACCGCACCAACGCGCCCGGCCAGTTGCGCCGGGCCACCGCCGACCTGGAGATCGGCGGGGTCACCATCCCGGCGGGCGCGATCGTCGCCGCCGACACCACCGCCGCCAACGCCGACCCGGAGGTCTACCCGCCGGGCCCGCTCGACCTGTTCGCCCCGCTCGGCACCCCGTCGCTGACCTTCGGCGCCGGACCGCACCACTGCCTGGGCGCCTGGCTGGCCCGGATGGAGCTCGAACTCGGCCTGCACCACCTCGCCCGCGCCCTGCCCGGCCTGCGGCTGGCCACCCCCGTCGACCGGATCGAGTGGCGCACCGGCCTGCTCACCCGCAGCCCGCTGCGCCTGGAGGTGGCCTGGTGAGCGACGCCCCGCGGCTGGTCGTGGCGGTCGACCGGGCCCGCTGCATCGGCAGCGGCCTGTGCGCCCGCACCGCCCCCGCCGACCTCGCCCTCGCCCCGGACGGCCGGGCCCTGCCCACCCGTCCGGCCACCGGGGGCTCCGCGGAACTGACCGAGGCCGCCGAGATGTGCCCGGTCGAGGCCATCACCGTCCGCGACGCCACCACCGGAGCCCTGGTCGCCCCCGCCTGGTGACCACCCGTCACCCCGGCGGGCGGTCACCGGCCGCCGGGGCCCGGCTCGATCGCACACCGATGGGTAAAGCTTCAACCAAAACCCCTGGACGGCGACCGGCCTGCGCTGCCATCCTCGCCGCCGTGCTGATCTTCATCGTGCTGGGCCTGATTCCGCTCGGCTTCTTCTGCTTCGGCCTGGCCCTGTTCGTGGACTTCCGCGGCGTCGCCACCCACTACACCGCCCGCAACCGCGCCGTCGTCGAGGAGATGGCCCGCAACGGCCAGGACGCCCGCGCCTTCCTGGTGCTCGGCGACAACCGCAAGATGGGCCCGCTGATCATGCTGCTGAGCGCCGGAGCGGTGGCCTTCATCGTCTACCAGATCGTCACCATCGCCCGGAACGGCGGCTGATCCGCCGCCCGGCTCAGCCCGAGCCGTACACCCGGCGGGCCTCCAGGACGACGGCCGTTCCGGCGACGGGACGGCCCTCGTGCATGGTGATCCGGTCGCCGGGGCGCAGGCCGCGCCAGCGGTCGGGGGTGAGCGGGAGCAGTCGGACGGTGGCGCGTTCGCCGGGGCCCAGGGTGGGGGTGTGCTCCACCCAGAGGGCGGCGACGGCGAGGTCCGGCCCGCCGTCGGGGGTGCGCCGGCCGATGTCCCACAGCGGGCGCATGACGCCCGCCCCGTCGAAGGCGGTCCGGCGCGGCCCCTGCGCGGCGGGCGGGAGGGTGAGTTCGGCGCGGATCACCAGGTCGTCGCGGGCCTCGTACCGGCGCCAGCGGCACCAGGCGGCACTGCGGGCGTGGTGGAGCTCCTCGGCGGCCGCGGCGAGGTCGGCCCAGATCCGGGGCGGGACCGGCGGGTTGCTGCCGGGCTCCTCCAGCAGGGTGAGGACGGTCTCCCAGCCGTCGTGGGCGAGGAGGTCCCAGATCTCCAGGACGGTGGGGTCGTCCGGGTCGGCGGCGGCGCCGGGGGCGAGCAGTCCGGCGCTCTCCAGCAGTTCGAGGACGTCCATGCCGCCGATTGTGGCCCGCCCCCGGACGACGAGGACCGGCGGGGTGCCGGACGGACTGCCCTCCGGAGCACCAGCTGTCCGAGGCACCGCCTGTCCGGGGCGCCGCCTAGCCTGGGCGGATGACGTTGGGGATCGACCACGAGGGCAGGCCGTACCCGGAGGCGCTGGCCGCCGTGCTGGCGGAGCCGTTCGAGTACGAGGAGGGCGACGGGATCGACCTGGAGGCGTTCGGGGCGTTCCTGTCGGCCGGGGAGACCACGCAGTGGCTGCGGGCGTGGACGGGGAACCCGGAGGCGACGGGTGACCTGTTCCGGGTGTTCGCGATGGACGGCACCGGCGGGTACGCGGCGTTCTGGCTGGTCGAGCCGTGGCGCGGGCTGGACGGGCAGCCGGTGGTGTTCCTGGGCTCGGAGGGCGAGACGGGGGTGGTGGCCCGGGACTTGGGCGAGTTCCTGTGGCTGCTCGCGGACGGCCTGGGCCCGGCCGAGGCGGTGGACGAGCTGCCCGCCGCGTCCCTGGCCCGCACCACGTAGCTGACGGTGGAGGCCGCGGGCTGGGTGTCGGTCCAGGTGGTGACGTCGCCGGCCACGCTCCTGCGGAGCACGTTGTCGGCGAAGACGTCGTAGCCGGTGACGCCCTTGTCGTCGGACGAGGCCGTCCAGGTCAGCTTGATCTGCCCGCCGGCCTGCTCGGTGAAGGCCAGGCCGGACGGC
>NZ_JBHUWH010000733.1:0-2485 GCF_042670125.1 Kitasatospora sp. NPDC057198
GGCTGGGGCCTCGGCCTTTTTTGTTGGGCATCGGCCGGACACGCGTACGGCCGGCGGACGGCGTGATCGGACACCCGGACGCGGTGTCCTGCCCGATGCCGGACAATGGACAAGGCGGACGTTCCGGACCCCGGTGGGGCGGAGGCGTCCGGATCTCGCGCGCTGGTGTCGTGGAACGGCAGTGGCGCCTCTCGAACTCGCAGTGTGCAGACAGGAGTCACCAGCATGTCGAACCCGCCCCAGGATCGGCCCGAGCGCCGTAACGACGGCGGCCGGGGGTACGAGCCCAGGTCGCGTGGGGGCTGGTCGAACGACCGCGGCCCGCGTCGTGACGACCGTGGCGAAGGCGGCGGCTACCGGGGTCGTGACGACCGCGGTGACCGTGGCGGCGACCGTGGAGACCGCGGGGGTTTCCGTTCCCGTGACGACCGCCCGTCGTACGGCGGCGGTGGTGGCGGTGGCGGCTACCGGGGCCGTGACGACCGTCCGCAGGGCGGTGGCGGCTACCGGTCGCGCGACGACCGTCCGTCGTACGGCGGTGGCGGCGGGGGCGGGTACCGCTCGCGTGACGACCGTCCGCAGGGCGGGGACCGCGGGGACCGCGGTGGCTTCCGTCGGGACGACCGTCCGCAGGGCGGTGGCGGCTACCGGGGTCGGGACGAGCGTCCGCAGGGTGGTGGCTACCGTCCGCGTGAGGAGCGTTCGTTCGACGACCGTCCGCAGCGCAGTGGTGGCTTCGAGCGCCGGGACGACCGTCCCCAGGGCGGCGGGTACCGGGGCCGCGACGAGCGTCCGCAGGGCGGCGACCGCGGTGACCGCGGTGGGTTCCGTCCGCGTGAGGACCGTCCGTCGTACGGCCGCGACCGCGACGACCGCCCGCAGCGCAGCGGTGGCTTCGAGCGTCGCGACGACCGTCCCCAGGGCGGCGGGTTCCGCGGGCGTGACGAGCGTCCGCAGCGCAGTGGTGATTTCGAGCGTCGGGACGACCGTCCCCAGGGCGGCGGGTACCGGGGCCGCGACGAGCGTCCGCAGCGCAGCGGCGGCTATGACCGTCCGCAGGGCGGTGGCTACCGTCCGCGTGAGGAGCGTTCGTTCGACGACCGTCCGCAGCGCAGTGGTGGCTTCGAGCGCCGGGACGACCGCCCCCAGGGCGGCGGGTACCGGGGCCGCGACGAGCGTCCGCAGGGCGGCGACCGCGGTGACCGCGGTGGGTTCCGTCCGCGTGAGGACCGTCCGTCGTACGGCCGCGACCGTGACGACCGCCCGCAGCGCAGCGGTGGGTACGAGCGCCGGGATGACCGTCCGCAGCGCAGTGGTGGCTTCGAGCGTCGCGACGACCGCCCCCAGGGCGGCGGGTTCCGCGGCCGGGACGAGCGTCCGCAGCGCAGTGGTGGCTTCGAGCGCCGGGACGACCGCGGTGGTTACCGGGGTGGGCGGGACGACCGCGGGGACCGTGGCGGCTTCCGGGGCGGGCGGGACGACCGTCCGCGCGGGGGCGGGTACGACCGGGGTGAGCGCGGCGGGTACGACGAGCGGCGCCAGGAGCCGGTGAAGCGGCTGCCGATCCCGGACGACGTGACCGGGTTCGAGATCGACGCGGACGTCCGGCAGGACCTGAAGAGCCTGCCGAAGACGCTGGCGGACGACGTGGCGCGCAACCTGGTGATGGTGGCGCGACTGCTCGACAGCGAGCCGGAGGAGGCGTACAACTACTCGCGCGTCGCGCTGCGGTTGGCCTCGCGGGTGGCGAGCGTGCGCGAGGCGGCCGGGTTCGCCTCGTACATGACGCAGCGGTACTCCGAGGCGCTGACCGAGTTCCGGGCGGCGAAGCGGATGACCGGGCGGGTCGACCTGTGGCCGGTGATGGCGGACTGCGAGCGCGGTCTGGGCCGGCCGGAGCGGGCGCTGGCGATGGCCGGCGAGCCCGAGGTGAAGCAGCTGGACAAGGCCGGCCAGGTCGAGATGCGGCTGGTCGCGGCGGGCGCCCGGGCGGACCTGGAGCAGTACGACGCCGCCGTGGTGACGCTGCAGAGCCCCGAGCTGGCGTCCTCGGCGATCCACCCGTGGACGGCGCGGCTGCGCTACGGCTACGCGGACGCGCTGATCGCGGCGGGCCGGGCGGACGAGGCCCGGGAGTGGTTCGTGAAGGCCGTGGAGGCGGACACGGACGGCTCGACCAACGCGGCCGAGCGGCTGGCGGAGATCGACGGCGTGGAGTTCACCGACGCGCTGGACGAGGACGCCGAGGTCGAGGACGAGGGCGCGGAGGCCGTGGAGCCGGTGCGTCGCCAGATCGACAAGGACGACGTCGGCGACGACCGGATGATCTTCGAGGACGAAGAGGACGTCGAGGAGTTCTACGACGAGGACGACCTGGAGATCGACGAGGACTACGACGAGGACTCGTTCCAGGAGCAGAAGCAGGAGCGGGAGCAGCCGAAGCAGGGCTGACCCGCCCCGGTGGGAAGCAGCAGGAGACGGGAGG